>CAMDAT010000156.1 GCA_945888825.1 Bifidobacterium breve
AGCATGGCGGACCTTGAGTCCTCGCTCTCCTCCGAGTGAATATCGGCTAGGTCAGGAAGCTGTTTGCACCGACCAGTTGGTTTGAAGCTTGAGACCAGGCCGAGCCATGACTTCGCCATCGATTTTCATCTCGGCCGAGGCGACTGCGAGGGCTGCAGGAAATACCTGATCCAAATGGCGGTCATCCTGCGGGAGTACCGCGATGCGGAACTGAAACCGGCCGGTCGCCATGGGCACCCGAGGAACTTCAGCGTCAATGACATAGGTGCCAGGGGTGGCTAGAAAATCCGAGGGGCCAAGCTCCCTCTCTGCATAGACAGCTCGCTCACTGGTAAATAGCGACATCACTAACACACCCTCGCAGGGTTCATTGACTGTGATCTTGGCTCGAATCGTGATGGCTTCTCCCGACCGAATGACCTCTGGAATCGCCTCAATGGAATCAATCTCAACCTTGCCCGCAATCATGGGCGGCACCCTGAAGTCCTCGAATGTCGCGCCTGCTTCAGGATCCAACTCAGTGGTGGGTTCCTCGCCGATGTACTGCTTCATGGCCTCTGCAGGAGTGCCATCGACAACGATCCGACCGTGATCCAACAGGATGACGCGCTCACACATCGAGTTCACTGCCCACAGATTGTGTGTCACAAGCACCAGCGCCGCACCCGCCGCATTCATTTCCCGAATGCGTTCCAAGCTACGTCGTTGAAACTCAAAGTCACCCACTGACAGCACTTCATCAACAAGGAGTAAGTCGCAGTCAATTGCTGTTGCGACTGCAAAGCCAAGGCGGGCGCACATTCCTGTGGAATAGCGCTTTACTGGCATATCCAGGAACTCAGAAACTCCCGAGAACTCAATGATTTCATCGTATTTTCCGCGAATCTCGGCCTTTGACATACCCATGATGTCCCCAGCAAAGAACACGTTCTCATGGCCGGTCAGTTCCGGATCAAAACCAATTCCAAGCTCAATGAGAGAGGCAAACCTGCCATTGACAACAGCATGGCCCCGACTGGGTTCGACGATGCCTGCGAGGACTCGCAACAGAGTTGACTTGCCGGCACCGTTATGACCAATCAAGCCCAATGTGTCACCGGGTTGCATGGTAAATGAGACGTCATTGAGCGCCCGGAACGTAGTGGACTCAGCCGCCTCGCCCCGCCTGCCTGGGATGAGGGCACGGGCATTGGTCCGTTCTTGGCTCAGCCTGTATTCCTTCGTAACGTGGTCGACGTGGACGAGTGGTTTTTGGGCCATTTCAGACCACGTCCACGATTCGATCTTCAATAGACCGCAGGTACACGACTGAACCGACTAGCAGTGCAGTACCGATACAGAGATGCACCATCAGCAGATCAAAGTTGGGCCAAATTCCCTCGAGTGAAACTGCTCGAGTCGCCTCTGCCACCACTGCTACTGGATTGACAGTGCCCAGGAACTTGAGATTCGAGGGAATCTGGGACTCCGGGTAGAGAATTGGACTGGCCAAGAACAGCACTTGGCTAATGGTTGGCATGGCGTGAGCCACGTCTCGAACGAACACAGTAATTGTGGCAAGAAGAATTGCAATTGCGATGGTGTAGACCAAAAGCACGGCTAGCACGAGCGGTAGCGCTACCAGAGTGATTGAAGGCGAGATGCCTTGAATCCATGCAACGGCCACGATGGCCACAAGGCCAACACCTAGTTCTAACAGCGCAGCAACGCAGCCAGAAAGGGGAATGACTTCCCTCCGAAAGTACACCTTGCTCAACACCGAGGATCGGTCGATGAATGATGTCGTCTGGTTCAAACCTGCTGAGAAGTAGCGCCAGACGACTATGCCGGCTACCACAAAAGACAAGTAGGGAATGTTTCCACCAGTGACATTGAGGATCTGGCTAAAGACCACCGCATAGACCAGAACCAGCAAAATGGGTTGGACAATGCCCCAGAACAGGGACAGGGCGCTCTGCCTGTATTTACTGTGCAACTCGCGGCGAGCAAAGCTAATTGTCAGGCGGGCCTCACTGCGGGCGCGGCGCAGGTTGGCAGCCGAGAACGGCCTAGGTGCGTGCCGCAGGGCTGGTTCGACTGTTGCCTCGGTCATGTGAGCCAAGCTCCCCTGGAGCGCCTTCTGGTCTCTTGGTCTACGAGATCCACGGATAGAACGATACCAGCGGTTCCTAAGGGATCCTCATGGGAGGACAGCAATGAGCAACCCGACTGACCTGTGTCCCGAACTTCAGGCGGACTCAGAACCCACCGAGGACTGCTTATGCGGCGAACCCTGCGAGATTGTCCTGCTTTGGTCAAGGAATTCAGCCGAGGTTGTTGGAGGCCGATCACCCGAGATTTTGCCAAGTGACTGTAAGTAATCGGGGCGCGCCCGCCAGTCGATCTGGCGGAAAACGTCGGGATGAGGGATTTCAAGCTCTTCAACACTGTCGTCACTGTCACAAAAATACAGCGAGAGCGGTGCAGATTTTGGGGCATAGGCCACTGCGGCTGCATAGCGCGGCAGGTTGGAGTGATTCATATCCGACCCGTGCGCAAGGGCCATGTCGAACACAACTGCCTCGCCAGCCAAGACAGGAACTGTCTCGGTATCCTCGAAGCTCAGTTCAAGGAGAGGGTCTTGTGAGTAACGAGGTGTCATCGGGACTGATCGCGGACCGGTGTCAACCTGATGGCTCCCCCGGATCACGGCCAAGGCGCCGTTGCTCTCGTCCACATCCACTAGAGGCACCCAAATGCAGACCGCACGGAACTGCGACTCATCGAGGAGGCGAAAATCCCTATGGATCTCTTTTTGACTGTCCTGTCCCGGTCCTTTGACGATGAATGAGGACATCACCGGCTCGTAATCTACGAGTAGCTCGCTAGCACCCTGGGCAAACGCTGAACAGAGAATTCGGTGGATTGCTTCGCGTTGGGCAGACTCAAGCGCTGCGGCTGCAGTGTCGTAAAATCCGGTCCCACCAAAGGTGCCGAGCTGATCGAGTTCGCTGCGTAGTTCCGCTACCTGCTCGGAAGAGAAAAACGGGCGTGTCACCACTCCCTGCTGCAAGAACTCCTGATTTAAACCTAAATCCTGCAGCACGGGTCCAGGCTGAGATGGAGTTGTCATCACTGTCACCTGCTGCCCCTTTCACGTCTGCTGGCCCTGTCAAGGATACTAAGAATTAATGGTACTCAAGCATCTAGTGAATTTTCATCAGGCAGGGTCGGCAAGCATGCTCCGACGCAAACGAAGCTGGCAGAGCCGCTGACACCGTCGGATTTGGCGCTTTCGTTGCTAGCGTGAAGGGGTAACAGGGGTCCCAAAGGAGCAAGAGATGTGCGGCATTGCCGGGATAGTCGGAGCAGGTGCAGACGCGCTTGCTGACCGCGTCCAAGTAATGATCTCTGCTCTGAACCACCGTGGGCCCGATGAGCAAGGCATGGCGGTGTTTCAAAACGCCGTGCTGGGCAGTGCACGCTTGTCCATCATCGACCCTGCCGGTGGTCACCAACCGCTGTACGGTCCCGACCGGCAGGTCGCTACCGTTTGCAATGGTGAGATCTACGGCTTCGAGCGCCTCAGAGAGCAGTACTCGCAGTATCCGTTTCGGACCGGATCCGATTGCGAGGTGGTACTGCCGCTCTACGAAGAATACGGGTCCGACTTTCTTCCTCACCTTCCGGGAACCTTCTCGTTAGCTGTTTGGGATGATCGCTCGCAGACTCTTCTGATGGCGCGCGACCGATTCGGTGAGCGCCCCTTGTACTACGCCACTACTAGCGACGGGCTCTTAGCCTTCGCATCTGAGTCGCATGCCTTGCGCGCCGCTGGGTTCGGAGGGATGACTCCCGATCCGAGCATGGTGGCCGAGATGCTCAGGCAAGGATATGTTCCATCGGGTCAGTCCATCTGGAGCGATATCGAATCGATTCCACATGCCTCACGCCTGCGCTGGTCGCTCGGAAACGCACCTCGGGTAGACCGCTGGTGGACTCCCCCCGAAGTGATGGATGGGATCTCCGAAGATGAGGCCGCTCTGTGGTTCCGAGGAGCACTCGACAACGCAGTGCAGGAACAACTCGAGGCTGACGTTCCAGTGGGAACCTTCCTCTCAGGCGGGATTGACTCCACCACCGTGGCCGCACTCGCAGCAGCACATCACCCTGACTTACATGCCTTTACCTTTGATATGCCCGGCGAGTCAGAGGTTGCATTCGCACGCGACACAGCAGCAAAACATGCAATGACGCTGCATGTGCTCACCCCCGACACCTCGAATCTTGCAGATGAAATCCTGCAACTCGCTACTACTTGGGATGAACCGTTTGGCGATTCCTCATCGCTGCCAACCAGCCTGCTCTGCAAGTTCGCTCGTGAACACGTCAAGGTGGCACTCACGGGTGATGGTGCAGACGAATTACTCGGGGGCTACTTGGTGTGGGCTCGAGGCACCTTGGAGCCAGGGACGCCCGGAGCCCCAGCCCTGAATCAGCAGTCCCTGAAAAACACAGCTACTCCGGGCAAAGCTCCAGGCTCGGTACTGTCCAAAATGAAGGCTCAACTTCGGACCCGGCGAAACACAACAGCTTCTCGGGGATCAAGCCGAGGGGTGAGCAGCGGATCCGATGTTGCGCGGCGTTACGCCTCGTTCCGGCAGTACTTCACTGCAAGCCAACTCGCAGACTTAGGCCTACCCGCAGTCAGTGCCAACGACCTTGACCTCTCTACCTACAACTACGGCACAGCGGACGACATCAGCCGATTCGATCTTGACCACTATCTGCCGGGAGACATCCTGGTGAAGACTGACAGGGCTTCCATGGCTCATGGCCTTGAGGTGCGATCCCCGTTCCTTGACGTCAAAGTTGCCGAGGGGTGCCTAGCATTGCCATCGCACCACAAGGTGAACGAAACCCACGAGAAGTTGCTGCTGCGACGAGCATGCGGCGACCTCTGGCCGGCCTCTGTCTCTGACCGAAGAAAACAGGGTTTCGGCTCGCCCATGGCCTCGTGGCTGCAACTACCCGATGTGGCTGAACTCAAGCATGCTCATCTGCGGGACCCCAGCTCGGCGTTGTTTGACTTAGTCGACCGAGACGCTGTGCAGTCCCTGAGCGCAGACGACGATCAGCGCACTTGGAACCTGCTCATGCTGTCAATCTGGTGGTCTCGGTGTCGAAGCATGGTGAGCGCCCCATGAGGAAGGACCGTTCGCTTGTCAGGTCAGGGCAGTGGTGGGACCACAAGATTCCGCCGCTGATCGCAGCAGCAGTGCTGGCAGTTCTGCCGGCCACGGACCCGAATGGGTTGCAACTGTTTGTGGATCTCATCTTGTTTCTTATTTCTGCAGTAGGAGTGGCCGCGTTTGGACACGTGGTCAACGATCTGGCCGATATTAAAACCGATGCAATCGCTGGTGCCCCAAATCAAATGGCGGCACTGTCCAATCAAACTCGTACGGCAGTGCTCGGTGGCACCGTGGCGTGTGGATTACTCCCGTGGATCTGGCTACCACACACCACTACAGCGCTGAGCTTGCTTGGGATTGAAATCCTCCTCCTGCTCGTGTACTCGCTCAAGCCGATCCGGTTGAAGGATCGCGCAGCAGCGGGAGTTCTTGCCGACGCGCTCTACGCCTATGTGGTGCCGGTCCTATTGAGCATCGCGGTGTTCACCCAGGTTGGTGGCATCTCTGGCCCAGGGTGGGCCATCACCCTGACTGTTGGGTTCTGGGCTCTTTTGATGGGATTGCGCGGCATCCTCTGGCATCAGGTAGGCGATATTGCGCATGATCAGCGCGCCGGACTGAGCACACTGGCCACCAAAATCGGCGTGACCCATTCCAGGCGAATCCTTGGCGTCATGGTGATTATTGAGTTTGCGGCGGCCGCTCTTGCGCTGATCGTGGTCTCTCAAGGAACCGGCGAATCCTGGCTACCCGTCTTTGGCCTGGGCTACGTCCTGTACCGCATATTTCAAATGTCAGTGCTGTGGTCCGAGCCAGTACACCTTCGATCCCTTCGACACTCCGGAGGACGAATTCGGTTCCTTGGCTTTGTGCTGCTCAACGAGTTTGTAGAGAAGTGGCTACCTCTCGCAGCACTCATCGCTATTGCACTCAGGCTGCCGCTGATGTGGTTCGCCGTGCTGTTG
>CAMDAT010000157.1 GCA_945888825.1 Bifidobacterium breve
AGTTCCGTAAATCCACAGCGAAACTTCAGACCCGCATTCTTCTGAAGCGCACCGGGCAAAAGATTGGCCTCGGTCAGCACTTGGAACCCATTACAGATTCCAACCACTGGCCCGCCTGACTGCGCAAACGAGGCGACAGCCTCCATGACCGGCGAGAACCTTGCTATCGCTCCGGGGCGCAAGTAATCGCCGTGGGCAAATCCTCCGGCAATGACCACAGCATCCGCTGCGCCAAGGCTGGGTTCATCGTGAAACACAATCTGGGCTTGAGCGCCCAATTGCTGCACTACTTCAACTACGTCGAACTCACAATTGGTACCCGGAAATCTAATGACTGCGACATTGGTAGCCATTGTTATTGCGCAGCTACTTCTGCAGGATGAAGAGAAATCTCTGAGTCCTCAATAACCGGGTTGGTCAGAAAGCGGTGACACAGGTCGGTAACTGCAGCATGTGCTGCAGCCTCGTCTTCGGCCTGAATGCTAAAGCGAATGCTCTTGCCAACAGATACCCCGGTTACTCCGTCAAATCCAAGCGCCGGCAAGGCACGTTCAATTGTTGCCCCCTGAGGGTCAGCAATTCCTGCTCGCAGACGGACTTCCACTACCACGTCGAACATCATCTTGTGATTCTCTCACACCGTAGGAATCGTCCCGGTCACGCCAGGCCAATCCTCAAAGCGCAGCCCGCAAATCTGCTCATAGGCCTGCTGGTAACGGTCCGCTGTGGCCTGAACAACCGCTGGGGGTAGGGCCGGCGGTGGCGGTGTCTTGTCCCATGTGAGCGTCTCAAGAAAGTCACGAACAGGCTGTTTATCGAAACCTTGAGGCGTGGAGCCGGGATGCCAGTCCTCTATGAGCCAGAACCGAGAAGAGTCGGGGGTGAGCACCTCGTCGGCAACAACCAGGTTCTTCTTGCCGTTCGAATCTGCAATCAATCCCAACTCGAACTTCGTATCGGCAAGAAAAAATCCAGCAGCCTCTGCCTTGGCAGCAGCCAACGAGTACATCTGCAAACTCAGACTCCTTGCCTGTTCCGCCAAATCGCCGCCGATCAGTTCGACTGCAGCGTCAAAGCTGATGTTCTCATCATGGTCACCAACTGCAGCTTTGGTGGAGGGGGTAAACATTGGTTCATCAAGCCGAGCGGCCTCTGTCATGCCGGCAGGTACTGCCATCGAATGAACAGTTCCGTTCTGGCGGTATTCCTTCCACGCAGAACCCGCAACAAAGCCTCGCACGATGCATTCGATGGGCAACATCTCTGCTCGTCTACACAACATGATTCGCCCCGCTAGTTCGGGAAATTGAGCCGAAGGAGGAAGCGAATCTAGCGAAGTCGAGATCAAATGATTACCGATAATCTCGCTAAGTTCGCCAAACCAAAACGCAGACATGGCGGTCAGCACACGCCCCTTATTCGGCACAGCCTCATTCATCACGACATCAAATGCCGAGAGTCGGTCCGAGGCCACCATCAGCAACTGGCCCTGACCGGCATCAAAAAGATCACGCACTTTGCCGCTATGTACATGCGGCAAGCCCAACTCAGGAATCACCGACAGACTGCTCACAGAATCTCTTCCCCCTGGTACTTCGCAGCCTCTGGGTACTTGGCTGCGAGTTGCTCCACAGCGAGCACAAACGCCGCCGTCTGCGGGACTGCGTTGCCAACAAACTCAATTGGCGAACCCAGCGCTGCGTTCAGTGCATCTAGGTCAAGGCCTAAGCGGGGGTCTGCAGCAAGGCGGTTGATCAGGTCGTTGCCCTCGCTTCCCTGCTCGCGCATCTCGAGCGCGACTGCAACGGCGGGTTCTTTGATTGCCTCATGAGCAACCTCTCGGCCGACCCCGGCTCGCACTGATGCCATGAGCACTTTGGTGGTTGCCAAGAACGGCAGATAGCGCTGCAACTCTCGCTCGATGACTGCAGGGTAGGCACCAAATCCACCGAGTACATCGAGCAGCGTTTGAAAGGCGCCGTCAGTGGCAAAGAATGCATCGGGAATCACTACGCGTCGCACAACTGAACACGAGACATCGCCCTCGTTCCACTGCTCCCCCGCCAAACCGGCAGCCATCGTCAAATGCCCATTCAAAATAATGCGAAACC
Organism: Bifidobacterium breve; assembly: GCA_945888825.1. Taxonomy (GTDB): domain Bacteria; phylum Actinomycetota; class Acidimicrobiia; order Acidimicrobiales; family Microtrichaceae; genus IMCC26207. Next base: position 2,112 of record CAMDAT010000157.1, read on the forward strand.
CGTTGATGCGTTCACAGCTGCGAGCGTTCATCTTGTGTGGCATCGCAGAGGAGCCGACTTGGCCGGCACGGAATCCCTCGGTGACCAGTTCGTTTCCGGCCATCAACCTGAGGGTCATTGCCAACGAGGACGGCCCAGACACGAGTTGTACCAGAGCAGACACAACCTCGAGATCAAGCGACCGTGGATAGATCTGGCCCACGTTCGAAAGGGTTCGATCAAATCCAAGATGTGTCGCAAACGCAGCTTCAAGATCCTGCATGCGTTCGCTGTCACCGTCGAGCAGATCTAACTGATCTTGCTGCGTGCCAACCGGACCCTTTAAGCCGCGCAGCGGATAATTTGCCAGCAGGTCTTCAAGTCGCCGTACTGCGATCAGCAGTTCTTCACCTGCGTTGGCAAACCGCTTTCCCAAGGTGGTGGCCTGCGCTGCAACGTTATGGCTTCGACCCACGATGACTGTTTGGTCAAACTCGCTTGCAAGCGCTGCCAGACGCATCAGCGCCGCGACACTGCTCTTGAGCAACATCTGCAACCCTTGGCGAACCTGAAGCTGCTCAACATTTTCGGTCAGATCTCGCGATGTCATTCCCTTATGCGCGTGTTCGTAACCGGCTAGGTCCGAGAACTCCTCCAGGCGTGCTTTCACATCGTGGCGCGTCACTCGCTCGCGCTCGTTCATGGAATCCAGATCAACTTGAGTGATCACCGATTCATAGGCTGCAATCGCCTCATCGGGAATCTCAATCCCAAGATCTCGCTGAGCCTTCATGACAGCTACCCAGAGTTGTCGCTCCAAGATCACCTTGTGTTCGGCGGAGAACAACTCGGCCATGTCAGAGCTGGCATAACGGGCAGCAAGGATGTTGGGAACGTCAGTCACCTGCATATTCTCGCTCACTGCGCCCGCTGAGACCACCCAATCCCAGAGTTGTTCAAGCTCGCGGAGATTTCCGTCGATACAAATCATCGATGTCGTATTCATGTGTCAAACACCCAATGACAGCCGGAGAGAACATCTGCGGCGCGTGCGGCAGCCAGAACTGCGCCGAGTGCGTGGTGTTTCCATACGGGGCATCCCGAGGAGCGGTATGCATTGCTTGTGCCCTCGAGCTCGGTGGTGTGCAGCGCCAACACAGCAACCATCCGAAGCTGTCACGCAGAGCGATTCGAAAACGCATGGCGGCTCAGCAAGCAGAGCAACCCATTGCTACCGATAATGACCAAGAACTCGCCTTGCCAGAAATCATCGAGTGGCTTGATGATGCTGATGAAGGTTCGGACCTACCTGGTGGATGGAAGCAGAGCTACCCCTAAGGCTTAGTAGCGCAGGGCCCAGGGCTCAGCGCTCGGCGGCGATCTTTCGCCATAGCGCAGAGGGAAGATTGGTGAACACTGCAAAGAGCGGGCCTAGTTTTCCCGGAATCCAGACCACCTCTTTGGACCGCTTCTTGCCAAGCTCGCGTGCCGCATAAACGGCCACCTGCCTTGGGTCAGAGGCGAATGGCGCTGGCTCAAGTCCCGTGGTCATGCGAGACCTCACAAAGCCCGGGCGCAGCACCATGACGCGCACACCGGTTCCAACTAGAGCATCCCCCAAACCGCGGGCAAACGAGTCAAGGCCTGCTTTGGTGGAACCATAGACAAAATTCGATTTTCTTGGTCGCGCTGCGGCTACCGATGACAGCACCAGCAGGGTTGCAACCCGCGAGGAATCAGCCTTGTTCTGATCGACGAGGAACTCTGCTGCAGCAGACAGGGCACTAGCCGGCCCAGCAAAGTTTGTCTGCACCATGAGCCCGATTGCTTCGGGGGTCATGCCACGACCAGCGTGATGGCCGAGCATTCCAACTGCACAGACCACTAGGTCAATCCGCCCCAGAGTCGTTCCCGCATCGGCAACCATCTGTGCGCTGCCACTGGCATCGGTTGCATCCCAGCTACAAACAGCTAGGTCCAGTCCCGGTAGCAGCGAGTCCAGTAGCGGTTCGATCTCTTGTGGGCTCCGCACGGCAAGAACGGCACGCTTCAGTCCCAGCGGTTTGAGTTCGAGAAGGATCGCTTGGGCAATCTCGCTGCTGCCACCAAGCACCAGAGCGGTCTCTATCATTCGGTGACTGGGCGCTGCTGCAACTCGGCATCCTGCGAGATCGCAAGCTGCTCAAGTGTCTCTTGATCCTGGCTCAAGAGTTCAGCTAGGCGATCGTCGCTCAGAGCCAGAATCCTCAGGGCAAATAACCCAGCATTGCGAGCACCACCAATTGCCATGGTCGCCACGGGTACGCCACTTGGCATCTGCACGATGGAATGCAAGGAGTCAACACCACCGAGGTGTTTGGTAGGAACTGGCACGCCAATCACAGGCAGCGTGGTGAGCGAGGCCACCATCCCAGGCAGGTGCGCTGCGCCACCGGCGCCTGCGATGATCACTCGCAAGCCCCGAGCCTTGGCGCTGCTCGCATACTCCACCATCCTCTTGGGGCTTCGATGGGCGGAAATCACGCGGATCTCGTGACCCACACCGAACTCCGTCAGCACTTGGGCTGCGGCTTCCATAATCCCCGAGTCCGAGGAACTCCCCATGATGATTCCGACTTGCTGCTCGCTAGTAGTCATGTAGTGATCCTTCCTGAGAAGACAATGCTGCCGCAGCTAGCGCTGCAGATGTTCGACACTGCTCAAGACTCTCACCAGTCACAGTCACATGGCCGATCTTTCTTGCAGGTCGAGAAGCCTTTCCATAGAGATGCAGGTGTGCTGCTGGCACTGCGCTCAGCGCGGCAGCTTGATGATCCCGAGGGTCCCCAGTTTCGGCCCCCACCACATTGACCATGACAGCTGCAGGCTGCAGCGAGTGGGTTGGCCCGAGCGGCCAATCCAGAATTGCTCGCAGGTGCTGCGAGAACTGCGAGGTGGCGGAAGCCTCAATCGTGACGTGGCCCGAGTTATGCACCCGAGGGGCGATTTCATTAATCAACAGCTCGCCCGAAGACACAAAGAGTTCCACAGCAAACACCCCAACTGCTTCGAGCAACTCTGCAATCTGCCGGCCGATCTGCTCCGCTTGAGCAGCCAGATCCTCGCTGATTCTTGCGGGCAGGAACACTTCGGCGCACATGCCGTCCACTTGGACGGTTTCCAGCACGGGCCAAACCGCTACCTCGCCGGAGGGGTTTCTTGCCACCAGCACCGCAAGCTCAAGATCCAGCGGAAGCTTTGGTTCAAGCACTAGCGGCGCACCCGAATACTCGGCCAAGAATGCCTCAAGGTCCTCGGATCGAAGCATCCAAACACCACGGCCGTCGTAGCCGCCACGGCTGGCTTTGAGCACAATCAAGCCGTCATCATCGGCATGCTTGGCAGAGAATCTGAGCGCCTGATCCAGCGCGTCATCCTGATCAGCGTCCAACACAAGGAACTCTGGAACGGGCAGGCCCGCTTGTGAGAACAGGCTGCGCTGATGCGCCTTGTCCGCAATCTTTAGGAGTCCAAGTCCGGGTCGCACTGCTGTCCTCGTGCGTTCGACTTGGCTCAGTGCGTCGTGATCCACATTCTCGTGATCAAAACTCAGCACATCAACAGTTTTCGCAAACTCGATAATTGCCGATGCGTCATCCGGGCTTCCCAGGGTGAAGTCGGGGATGACTTCAACTGCACCTTCGTCATGTGGTGCTGCCAGCACTCGCACGTGGATCCCAAGGGGTGTGGCTGCCTCTGCAAGCATTCTGGCGAGTTGCCCGCCGCCCACGATGCCAACCACAGGACCAGCAGCGGCCTGGGTCATACTGGTCTGGGTCATAACTCACTCGCAAGCTGCGCAATGTCTGATCGGTACTGCATGCCAGGCCACGAAATTTTTGCCACAGCTTCGTAAGCACGCTCCCGAGCTTGTTCTAGCGTCGAACCCACTGCAGTCACGTCCAGCACTCGGCCACCAGCAGTGACAAATTCGCCTTGAGCGTTC
>CAMDAT010000158.1 GCA_945888825.1 Bifidobacterium breve
GCAGGGCAGAGGTGGTGTCGGTAGTAAAGAACGGGTTGCCGGTTCCGGCCGCAAAGATCACCACACGCCCCTTTTCAAGGTGACGGATTGCCTTACGGCGAATATACGGCTCGGCCACCTGCGACATCTGAATCGCTGTTTGCACTCGAGTCGGTTGGCCCAGGCGCTCAAGGGTTTCTTGCAGGCCGAGTCCATTGATAATCGTGGCAAGCATGCCCATGTAGTCGGCCTGAGCGCGGTCCATACCGGCACCTTCGCCAGTCAAGCCACGCCAGATGTTGCCGCCACCCACAACGATTGCAATGTCCACTTCGAACTGTTGCTTTACAGCAACAATCTCGGCGGCGAGCCTGGTCACAACTTCACCGTCGATCCCAAAGCCCTCATCCCCGGCGAAAGCTTCGCCAGAAAGTTTGATGAGGACTCGGGACCAACGTGGTGCAGTCATTCTTGTATCCGACTCTCTGTGCTTAGGAGCCGATGATTGCTTGAGCGAAACGCGCAATGCGAGCCTCGCCTAAGCGCTCAGCCACAGTTTCTTTCTCTCCGAACACACCCTGCTCCGGCAGCACGCGTTCTGCATACCAAGAGTTCAGGCGGCCGTCGACAATCTTTGGGACAGCCTGTTCGGGCTTGCCCTCTTTGCGTGTGAGTTCCTCGAAAGAAACACGTGCACGCTCGACGAGTTCCGGGTCGATCTCGTCACGGCTGAGCGCATCGGGCTTTGCGAAGGCGATATGCAACGCAATCTCGTGCGCTGCCTCTTCGGTTGCACCGGTCACCTCGAGCAAGACCCCGTTGACTCCACGGCCGTCTTGGCGGTGCAGGTAGGTATCGAGCAGGTTTCCGTCAGCTGCTTCAAATCGAACAACAAGACCAAGCTCAATGTTCTCTTTCTTTTGAATCTTGAGCGTGTCGAGTTCATCAGACAGTGTGTCGACTGCTGACTCCCCACCCTGGAGCACGGCATCAGCCAGTTTCTGAGTGAGGGCAACAAAGTCGTCAGACTTGCCAGAGAAATCAGTCTCGGCTTTGAGTTGAACCATGGCAGCGACATTGCCGCTCTGTGCAATAGCGATCGCACCCTGGTTGTTCTCTCGGTCTTCAAGGGTTGCAACCTTGCTCAACCCTTTTTGACGCAGAATTCCGGCTGCCTTTTCACGGTCGCCGTCGGCCTCAACGAGTGCCTTCTTGGCGTCCATCATTCCGGCGCCGGTTGCATCGCGCAAGGACTTTACTTCTGCTGCAGTAATCGCTGCCATCAGTTGGTCTCCGTTTCTGGCGCACCTTCTGCTGCTGGTTCTTCTACTTCTGCTTCAGGTGTCACACGCGCTGGCTGATCGGGAACGATCTCGCCAGCAGCTGCTACCCCAGAGGTATCAGATCCTTGAATCTCGGGCTCAACCGCAATGAGTCCGGCTTGGGCATCGGACTCAAGGGCTTCTTCGTTGGCGCTCAACAAGCGGGCATCCGTAGCGGCGGCCTTTGCAGTTGCTTCTACGCGTGCACGGTCCTGCTGGTTGCGATACTCGGCTGCTTCTTCTGCGCTGCGCTCACGCTTCGCTGGCTTTGCTGTCTCTGGGTGTGTCTTCGAGCGCATCAGGCGACCTTCGAGCACGGCATCGGCAATGACACGGGTCAGCAAGTCGCCGGAGCGGATTGCATCGTCGTTGCCCGGGATGACGTACTGGATGATGTCGGGATCGCAGTTGGTATCGACCACTGCAACCACTGGAATCTTCAACTTGTTGGCCTCGGTGACTGCGATGTCTTCTTTTTTCGTGTCCAAGATGAACACCACATCGGGAAGCCGCTCCATGTTGCGGATGCCGTTCAAGTTGCGCTCGAGCTTCTCAAGCTCACGAGACAACAGCAGCGCCTCTTTTTTGGGCATGAGTTCAAACTCACCGGTGTCGCGCATGTGCTGGTATTCCTTCATCTTCTGCACACGCTTCGAGATGGTTTCAAAGTTGGTCAACATACCGCCGAGCCAACGCTGGTTGATGTACGGCATGCCACAGTTCAGAGCATGGCTTTGGATTGGATCCTGGGCCTGCTTCTTGGTGCCGATAAACAACACGGTTCCTCCGTCGGCGACAAGGTCACGGACAAAGGTGTACGACTTTTCGATACCGCTCAGGGTCTGATGCAGGTCAATCAGGTAGATGCCCCCGCGATCACCGTGGATGAAGCGCTTCATCTTGGGATTCCAGCGGCGGGTCTGATGGCCGAAATGAACTCCGGCATCCAAGAGCTGTTTCATAGTGACTACTGGTGTCACGGTCTTCTCCTTCTCCTCGGTTGATCGGACCCGAGAACCACGCTCACCTCATGCAAGGCAAGCGACCGAGGTTGTTCCGGGTAAACATTCACCATCGTTGCCAAGGTGGCAGCGAGTGGGCATAACGGTGCTCCATCTGGAGCGGGTATGAGTGTAGTGCTGCTGGCGTACTCAGTTCCAAAGCAGGCCATGCGCACCGCCGGTCTATCGGCGATGCGGTTGCTGCGGCATAAGGCGCGCTCTTCGTTGCATCACCGCCAGAAACAGCGCAGGGTCGACATATCGGTCCCTCTCTCGTAGACCTAGGTGCAGCCCACGGAGCGCTCGACCGAGGAATTGGCCTTGAACCACAAGTTCTCCGGCCTGAACTGCCACCGAGCTCAACCCCGTCAGGCTTGAGCGTCTGCCATCTGGGTGTTGCACAGTCACTGCAAGGCGACCCGCCACAGAACCAGCAAAGCTAACGATGCCGGACCCGATGGCGAGCACCGGGTCACCCGGCAATGTCGCGTATTCCAGCCCGAAGTTACCTGCACCGTAGGGACCATTTTCCATGCGAAAGGGGTCGCTCACCGCACGCTCCACGGGACGGCGGTAGACCCCAGGAATCGCAGGTCCGAAGGATTCCGGCTGATCCATCCCGTTGCTACTCGCCGGGTCAGAGACTGCAGCTGCCGGAACAGCGAGGGCACAAATTACGAGCGAGCTCACGAGCGCTAGGAGCGCAGCGCTCCTGACAGATGTGGGCATAACAGGTCCCCTTGTTCGGCACGCAGAACCTGCGTGCTTATGGTGCGAAGGGGAAGAAACACCAACAAAGGTGGGGGCAGTCAATTGGGCACGCTTGGGCCGCACTGCTGCGAGCTAAGCGGGTTCGTGCTCAAGGGCCGAGAACCTGGCCCGCAAATGCAACACCGATTTGGTGTGAATCTGACAGACGCGTGACTCGGTCACACCAAGGACTCGGCCGATTTCTTGAAGGGTGAGATTCTCGTAGTAGTACAGCGTCAGGACGAGTTTTTCTCGCTCCGGCAGACCGTTGATGGCCTGAGCCAGCATCTGACGTGTCTCGGCAATCTCGAATGCCCCCATCGGGCCATTCGAGGAGGTATCAGCAATAGTGTCGCCAAGCGTGATTGAGTCGCCGCCATCGCCGCCGATGGACAGGATCTCATCGAGTGCAGCTAGGCCAACATGGGAAATCTGCATCAGTGCTGTCTGCAACTGATCGTCCGTCCAGTCGAGTTCTTCCATGAGTTCTTCGTCAGAGGGTGGACGATGGTGCCTTGCTTCGATTTTTGCGTAGGCAGTCTCAATCTGGCGGGCTTTGGCTCGAACAGAACGTGGCACCCAGTCGATCGAGCGCAGTTCATCCAAGATGGCACCCTTGATTCGAGCAATGGCATACGTCTCGAACTTGAACCCACGCTCTGGTTCGAACTTGTCTATGGCATCGATAAGTCCAAACATGCCGTAGCTGACGAGGTCAGACTGTTCGACGTTTTGTGGAAGTCCGGCGGCTACACGGCCGGCCACGTATTTGACCAACGGCGAATAGTGCACGATCAGGACGTCTCTAGCCTTGGCAGTTGCCTCGGCTTTGTAATTCGACCAGAGCTCTTGAAGCTCAATATCTGAGGGCTCGCTATTTCTCACGTGATTCCCAAGGTTTGACCATGCTCTACGCCCTCGGGTGGGAGGACTCAAACACAGTTCGGAGTCGTTCTCTGCTGACATGCGTATAGATCTGAGTTGTAGCTAGATCTGAGTGACCTAGTAATTCTTGCACCACTCTTAGGTCGGCACCACCGTCGAGAAGATGAGTAGCAAATGTATGCCGTAACGCGTGCGGATGCGTAGGCACCGGGGAACGAGCATCAAGAATCCGCCGTACATCGCGAGGATTAAGCCGAACTAGGCGGCGGTTATAGAACATTGGCTCGCTCGGTTCAGCAAGCAATTGAGCAGTCGACTCTTTCGAGAACTGCAGAATGAACTCCGCTCGTTGCGACTCAAGCCAAGTAGTGAGTGCCTGCGCAGCCGGTTCACTGATGGGCACGACCCGCTGCTTAGAACCCTTGCCCCACAGGGTGAGTCGGCGTCGCTCAAGTTCAAGCGACTGCAGATTTAAGCCGCAGAGTTCAGAGACTCGCAGACCAGATCCGTAGAGCAGTTCGAGAACGGCTGCGTCTCGTGCTGCCACTGCGGGTTGGGCTAGAGCTGCCGTGGATGGCTCATCAATGAGTTGTTGCAGTTCGTCAGCAGTCAGAATTCGTGGCAGCTTCGCTGGCCCGCGAGGCGAAGAGATACCAGCAGTTGGATCTGTTGGAATCACACCGGTCACCGTAAGCCATGCGAAATAGCGGCGCAGGGCTGCCGCTTTGCGTGCAATGGTGCGCGGGGCGAGCGCTCGAGTGCTCAGACTTGCTAGATAACGCCGAACTGTGAGTCGGGTGACCTGCTCAGGTGATTCCGCTCCGAGTCGTTCGACCCAGATGAGAAAAGCCTCTAGATCACGTTGGTAGACAGACATGGTTGAACTTGCCAGGGGAACAGCATGGATGAACTCTGGCAACATCCAAGAAGTTTCAGGCACCCGACTCACCTCATCTCTCTGGCCATCAATCTGAGCAGTACGCGATTTCTCGCCTCCTGTAGCGTAGTCACCACAAAGCGTGATTGTTGGATTTTTGCTTAGGTTGGCCCCCGCCGTAACTGCTCGGGCTTATCAGATTTGGCTCGCCGCTCGATCCACCCGCCCGTGCGTTGAATCCAGCCGTGCGTTTCAAGCCAAGAAAGGGTGCTCGCTAGTTGCTGAAACTCTAGGCCCGAGCGCGCCGCAAGATGCTCTACAGATACGGGCCTCCAGCCGATTGTTGCTAACGCTCGTTCTCCAGCCTCATCAGGGATTGGCCTTGAGTCCTGCTGGGACGGGGTTGGGGCGGGAGTGCGTGTGTTGGCCTGCTTGCCTCCTAGGCCAATCGCCATCAACACATCATCCACGCCGAGACAAGGTTCGGCCCCATCGCTAAGAAGCCGGTTGGTCCCCTCGGATGCTCGGCTGTCTATCGGGCCGGGAACGCTCAGAACTGGAATATCGCGTGTCAGTGCCTCCCTGACGGTGTGCATTGATCCGCCGGCACCCGGTGATTCCACTACCACTACGGCATCGGAGAGGGCAGCCAGGATGCGGTTGCGAACGGGGAACCGCCATGGTGCCCCCGATACCTCGGGTGGCACCTCAGAGAAGATCACTCCGCTGCCCGCCACCCGAGATGCGAGCTTTCGATTTCGGACCGGGCAAGGGGCATGAAGCCCTGATCCCACCACAGCAGCTACTGCGGCACCGCTTGATCCAACACTGAGCGCTCCAAAGTGGGCTGCTGCATCAATGCCCAGCGCCAGACCAGATACCACCATGACTCCAGCTTGAGCAAGACCCGCACCGAGCTCTTCTGCAACCCGCAGTCCATACCCAGTTGCTCGACGAGTGCCAACAATTGCAACACTCGGCGAAGAGAGTAGATCTGGGTTTCCAAGGTGAAAGAGCACCACTGGCGGGTCGATATCAGCTGCAAGCGCAGGTGGATACCCAGGGCTTCCGAGCGAGACCACCCCCACGCCCAGAGCGCAGCAGGCGCTCCAGATTTGCTGAGGGTCTGCCGAGTTGGCCTGAGCTACCCACTCGGTGAGCTGCGGCGGCTTGACTGCTAATTGCGCTGGTGGATTGCGAATCTTGCCTGCCCTGAGTAGGTGCC
>CAMDAT010000159.1 GCA_945888825.1 Bifidobacterium breve
ATTCATCCCGTCGGCCTGTCACACCGCAAAGGCAAAAATAACTCTCTCGACGCAGGCCCCAAAGACGTAGGAAGCCCTTGGGCGATTGGCTCTGCCGATGGGGGCCACACGGCAGTGAATCCCGAGGTGGGAACCCTGAGCGATCTGAAGGGCTTTGTGGCCCGGGCGCGTGAACTTGGGGTAGAGGTTGCGTTGGATTATGCGCTGCAATGCAGCCCTGATCACCCATGGGTGATTGAGCACCCCGAATGGTTTCTGCACCGTTCCGATGGCTCAATTCGCTATGCCGAAAACCCCCCAAAGAAGTATCAGGACATTTTTCCGATCAACTTCTGGCCCCTTCAGGAACAAGACCGGATTGAGCTCTGGCAGGCTTGCCTAGAGATTTTGGAATTCTGGATTGAGTGCGGAGTCGAGGTCTTCAGGGTCGACAATCCGCACACCAAACCGCTGGCCTTTTGGGCTTGGATTATTCGTGAAGTTCAGGCGACTCACCCCCGAGTCGTGCTGCTCTCCGAGGCTTTTACCGAGCCCGCCATGATGCACAGCTTGGCCGAGATTGGATTTAGCCAGTCCTATACCTACTTCACATGGCGCCAGAACAAAGACGAACTAACTGCCTATGGCGAAGAACTTGCGCACGCAGCAACTGCGGCTTGGTTTAGGCCGAATCTGTGGCCAAGTACTCCCGATATCTTGACTGATCCGCTGCGGGGAGGTTCGCGCCAGGCGTTTGCATCTCGGGCAATTCTCGCTGCGCTACTGGCTCCGAGCTGGGGGATCTATTCAGGCTACGAGCACTGCGAAAACACAGCACTGGCCGACAAAGAGGAGTACAAGTTCTCCGAGAAATACGAGATCAAGAACCGTGACCATGCAAGGCCTGATTCGTTATGGCCACTCCTGAGTGAGCTCAATCGCATTCGACGCGATCACCGTGCAACCTGGCGCATGGACTCACTGCGCTTTCACTACGTTGATCATGATCAGGTGATCGCCTTTACTCATCACTGCACAGTGCAGACCGAGGCCGGACCGGTGAACGACACCCTCTTAGTGGTAGTCAATCTGACACCGGATGACATCTGTGAGGCAACGGTCTACCTAGACCTAGACACGCTTGGTTTGAGTGGAGCAGCCTCCCTTACCGTGCGTGACGAGTTGACCGATGAGAGCTGGCAATGGGGGCCGTCAGGGAACTACGTGCGCCTCGATCCACAAGAGCGCGTCGCACACGTCTTTACCCTGACTCAGTGAATGGTTCGCTGTGTGCGGATAATGCTGCGATGCGGCAGACTGAGTGAATGAATGATCGAAGTATTGCCCGCTCCATTGCCCTTGGCCGGGTTGCTTTTGGCCTGACCATGCTTCTGATTCCTCATACCGTGATGGCCAGACTCGGTGACGATAAGCCTGGCCCGCTGATGTGGATGGCTCGAGCATTTGGAATTCGCGACATGGTTCTTGGTTTTGGGGCGATTATGGAACTCACAGAAGAAAACCCCGAAGGACGCTGGGTTGCCTATGGGGCTGCTGCGGATACCTGCGATGCTGTTGCAGCAGTGGTGTGGCGCGAGGAACTAGGCGTGGGTGGCATGGCAGCTACCCTCTCGCTCGCAGTTCCCGCCGCAGCCGGTGGCTGGTGGTCGGCATTCGGTTTGCACCGAACCCGAGCCACTCATGGCGCCGGTACGATGAGCAAGTGATTCAACCCCCCACTTCCGGTTCAATACTCTCGTCAAACAACCAGTGGTATCGCTCCTCGATCTTTTATGAGGTGCATGTTCGCGGGTTCTTCGACGGCTCAAACGACGGCAATGGTGACCTCCGAGGCCTAACTTCCAAGCTGGATTATTTGGAGTGGCTGGGCATTGACTGCCTGTGGCTGCTGCCCTTTTATGAGTCCCCGCTGCGAGACGGCGGGTATGACATCTCGGACTTCTTGACCGTGCACCCAGATTTTGGGACCACTGATGATGCAGCCCACCTGATCGAAGAGGCGCACCGCCGTGGGATTCGCGTGGTTGCAGACATGGTGATGAACCACACCTCGGATCAGCACCCGTGGTTCTTGGAATCTCGACAAGACACCACGAATCCCAAGGCGGACTGGTACGTATGGGGAGATGACGATCAGCGGTGGAGCGATGCTCGGGTCATCTTTGTAGATACGGAGCCCTCAAACTGGAGCTTCGATCATCAGAGGCAGCAGTACTACTGGCATCGCTTCTTTCACCATCAGCCAGATCTGAACTATCGCAACCCCGAGGTTCAAGACGCAATGATCGAGGTGATCTGTCATTGGCTTGGACTTGGCCTTGATGGGTTCCGACTCGATGCCGTTCCGTACTTGTTTGAAGCCGATGGAACCAACGGCGAAAATCTGCCGGAGACTCATGAGTACCTGCGTCGCGTGCGCAGTGAGATCGACGCCCGTTACCCCGGCAAAGTGCTGCTCGCCGAGGCCAACCAGTGGCCTGAGGACGTGGTGGAGTACTTCGGTGACGGCGATGAATGCCACATGTGTTTCCACTTTCCGCTCATGCCGCGAATGTTCATGTCACTTCGTCGCGAGGAGCGAACACCGATCACTGAAATTCTGGAGCGCACCCCAGAGATTCCTGAAGGGTGTCAGTGGGGAATCTTCTTACGGAATCACGATGAGCTCACCCTCGAGATGGTGACTGATGAAGAGCGCGATTACATGTGGGCCGAGTACGCCAAGGACCCAAGAATGCGCCGAAACGTTGGCATCAGTCGCCGATTGTTTCCTCTTGTAGAAAATGACCGCCGACAGGCCGAGTTGCTACATGCGTTGCTTCTGAGCCTGCCCGGTACGCCCATTTTGTATTACGGGGATGAGATCGGCATGGGTGACAACATTTACCTTGGTGATCGCGACGGAGTGCGAACACCAATGCAATGGAGCCCTGATCGTAACGGCGGGTTCTCGACCGCAGACTTTGCGCAGCTGTATCTTCCGCCACTCATGGACCCTGTTTATGGGTTCCAAGCAGTCAACGTCGAGGCGGAGCGCCGAAATAGCGGATCGTTCCTGAACTGGTTCCGACGCATGTTGCATGTGCGGCGACAGCACCCGCTCTTTGGGTTAGGCGGATTCGAGGTTTTAGAGGTTTCTACTCCAGCGGTGTTTGCCTACCTGCGAACCCCGGCAGCCGATGATGAACATGCAAACCCCGTGCTCTGTGTCAACAATTTCTCGAGCGCTGCTCAACCGGCAGAGTTGTATTTATCGCATCTAGCGGGGCGAGTTCCTGTTGAGCTCCTTGGCAAGGTTGCATTTCCTGCCATTGGTGACCTTCCGTACTTCGTCACTCTGCCACCATATGAGTACCTATGGTTCGAACTCACCGAGCCGACGGGGTAGAACTCACTATCGACGCTGAAACGTTTTCCCGCGAACTTGTTGCGCTTCTTCCGGCATTTCTAGCCGGGCAGCGCTGGTATTCGGCTGTGGATGAGCCGCGGGTTGAGTTGCGCAAGGTCGATACGCTTGCTGACGGCTGGCCCACCCTGATGTGGTTGCTCGTCGAGGTCAGGGGTGACAACGGCGCAGGCGCGCCCAGTTGGTATCAAGTACCACTCGGTGCAACTGCAGAGCGGCCAGACCACGTTGCCGAATCTGCAGTCCTCGGTGAGATCAGTTCGCCCCGAGGACCAACGCATCTGTTCGACGCATTGGCCGATGATGAACTAGCGCTGCGGTTTGCGCACATTGTGGCACCGGATCTTCACCCTCACTCGGCTCGGGTGCAGGGCGGTGAACAATCGAATACGTCCATTGTGTTGGACGAGCGCTACATCATGAAGGTGTTCCGCCGCGTTCAACCGGGAGCAAACCCCGATGTTGAAGTCACCGAGGCCTTAGGCAAGGTGGGCTTTGGTGCAGTTCCTGTTCCGGTAGCGATCTGGCGACGCAATCAAACTGACCTAGCTGTGGTGAGGCGTTACGAGCGCAGCCGTGGCGAAGGGTTTGAGCTCGCAACTGACTCGCTTCGTGAACTGTTTAACCGCAGGCGTCCGCCTCGGGATTGCAAGCTCGACTTTGCAGAGGATGCCCGTCTGCTGGGGCAGAACGTGGCGCACCTACACGTTGCCCTAGCCGAGGCTTTTGGTGCAGAACGCGCGGATGGTGCGGCTTGGGCCGCCGATATGGCGGCTCAGTTGCATCGTGTTGCCTCGGGCAAGCTAGATACCGAGCGAATCGAAAAAATCTACGACCGCTTGCGCACGGCAGCCGACCTTGGCACGGCCATTCGTATCCATGGCGACCTGCATCTTGCTCAGGTGCTTCGCCTGCAGCGCAGTTGGATGGTGCTTGACTTCGAAGGCGAGCCTGCTCGGCCGGTGGAGGAGCGTCGCCACCCATCTTCGCCCTTGCGTGACGTCGCCGGCATGACTCGGTCTTTTCAGTATGCGGCTGCCATGGCACTGAGGGCGCATGGCCAGGCTGATCACGAACTGCGAGTTCTGGCCGACGCTTGGACGGTTCGCAATGTCAATACGTTCTTGGCTGGTTACGCCGATGTTGATGCTGCGCATCGGCTGCTGCCACAGTCACGGCCAAGCCGAGACGCGCTGCTGAGCGTATTTGAGCTCGACAAGGCCGTCTATGAGGTTGCCTACGAGCTAGCTCATCGCCCGGAACTCGTGGACCTACCAGTCCAAGCCGTGGAGCGATTGTTGAACGGCGAGGATCAACTGCCAGCGACTGAACCGGAAGCCTGAGTTGTGTCAGCTCATGGCGCAGCTGCACAGCCACCCGGAGAGCTTGACCTGTTCCTCTTTGGTGAGGGTACCCATCGCCGGCTGTGGGACGTGCTCGGCGCTCACCTCTGCGAGTCTGGCGGCGCAACCTTTGCTGTGTGGGCACCGAACGCTCAGCAGGTTTCAGTGGTTGGGGACTGGGCAGGGTGGAACGAGTCCTCGGCAGAAGCAACCTTGCTTGCAACCCAAGGCAACTCCGGAATTTGGTGGGGGTTGGAGCCGCGTGCGCGGCCGGGGGATCGGTACAAGTTCTTGGTCACCGGACAAAATGGCCAGACCATAGAGCGTGCCGATCCATTAGCTACGGCTGCAGAAGTGCCCCCTGCTACAGCATCGGTACTCTTTGAAAGCTCCTATGAATGGAACTCCCCGGAGGGCGAAGACTGGCGCATGGCTCGCTCAGATCGCAATAGTGGCCGACTCTCTGTCTACGAGGTGCATCTGGGATCTTGGCGCCGCCACAGCGATGGTCGGGCGCACACAGCACTAGAACTAGCGGAGCCGCTTGCCGATTGGGCGAGTTCACTGGGGTTTACCCATATTGAACTCATGCCGGTAGCGAGTCACCCCTTCGGCGGCTCCTGGGGATATCAGGTCTCGGGCTATTACGCACCCGACGCCCGGTTGGGGTCCCCTGATGATCTTCGGTATTTGATCGATGTCTGTCACGACCGTGGACTAGGCGTGATCGTTGACTGGGTACCTGCGCACTTCCCAAAGGATCGCTTTGCCCTCGCTCAATTTGATGGCACTGCACTGTATGAACACGCTGACCCTCGCCGGGGTGAACACCCGGATTGGGGCACGCTGGTGTTCAATCACGGCCGCAACGAGGTCCGCAATTTTTTGGTTGCTAATGCTTTGTATTGGCTTGAAGAGTTTCGAGTTGATGGACTCCGCGTAGATGCAGTGGCCTCGATGTTGTATTTGGATTATTCCAGAGAGCCAGGGGAGTGGGTTCCCAATGAATTGGGTGGCAGAGAAGACTTGGAAGCTGTCGCGTTTGTTCGTGAACTCAACGAGGTAGCTGCTCAAGAACAACCGGGTGCGCTGGTTATCGCCGAGGAATCAACCTCTTGGTCAGGGGTAACGCGACCCGCCGAATGGGGCGGACTGGGATTCTCTCGCAAGTGGAACTTGGGCTGGATGCACGACACCCTGAGCTACTTTGCCCAAGAGCCAATTCATCGCGCCTTTCACCATCACGAACTGACCTTTCCTATGGTCTACGCCCGAGACGA
>CAMDAT010000160.1 GCA_945888825.1 Bifidobacterium breve
TCGGCAGCGACTTGTGTATCGGCCTTGATGGGGCTTCTCGTTGTACGTTTCGGGCCACAGGTCATCATCTTTGTGCTCATAGGAGTGGCCCTGTGTGCACTGCCGGTACTCATTCTCTGCACGCGTATTCATAGCCCGGATGAACCGCCTAACACTGCGCAGCGGGTTGTCAGACCCGAACATGCACCGTGACTCGGTACTTGCTGCCAGCTTCAAACGCATCTGCTTGCCAGGTAGAGAACTGCTCTACGAGATCTAGCCCAGCGGCGGTGCAGTCGGCGTCTTGTTCCTCAGCGCTGTAGTTGCGGCCGAGTTGGAAACCTGTGATTAGCAGTCCTCCCTCACCTAGGTGGCGGGCGCAGCCGGCAAACAATGCAGCAGTGGTTCCTGGGGGAGTAAAGAGCGGAACATTTCCTGCCATGAGCACGCAATCAAAGGTTGAGTGCAAATCGCAGTCCACCATTGACTCCAGGTGCCAGTCAATATCTGGGGCAAGCGCTTGTGCCGTGGCCAGCATGGATGAGTCCGGGTCAACACCCACCACGGTTACCCCGCGTGCGGCTAGTTCAATACCGACTCTGCCAGTGCCACACCCAGCATCAAGAAGGGTGTTTGGGCCGTAGCGCATGACAAAATCTGCCTCGCCATGCATGGACTTACCACTAGCTGCGAGAGCATCAAATCGTTGCTGATACTCCTGGCCGTCCCAGCTAGTACTCATGATCCTCTAGTCCTCATGATCCAGCTAGTGCTCATGATCCAGCTAGTACTCATGGCTTGCCTCTCAGCGGCCATCAAGGGCTGAAATGACTGGCCCGAGACTGTCGATGGCATCCATATCAACCCCCACAGAAGTAATCCCAAAGCGCTCCCGGCGGTAGAGCAAGTCCTCGACAATCTGTTCGCAGGTGCCTGCGAGCGCATGCGGAGTCTTCAGTGCCTCCTCTGCAGTCAGCCCAAACCCAGCCGCAAGGGACTCGGCAACTGCATGTCGTTCGTTGGTGACGATGACAATCTGGGTGCGGACTTGAATCTCAAGTTCAGCGAATCGCGGCCCGGCGGCCTGAGCAATCCATTCGAGTTTGCGATCCGTTGCGGCCTCGGTGGCGTCAGCCCCCACAGAAGAATCAATCACGCCTGCAGTCAATTTGGGGTTGAGACCAATGATATTTGCGTAGCGTGCCGCAAGTTGCAGCACTCTCTTACCACCGCCACCGATGAATAACGGTGGGTGGGGCGTTTGTCGCGGTTTGGGGAGACCACTGAGGCCATCAATGCGATAGTGCTCTCCAAGGAAATTGCACGGACCTTCGCTGAACAGCCCAAGAATCACTTGAACAGCCTCTTCTAAGCGGTCGATTCGTTCGCCCGGAGAGTCCATTGGAATTCCTGCGCGCTCGTAGTCGGCCGACATCCAGCCCGCACCGATACCAAAGTCGAAGCGACCATCCGATAGCAGATCCAAAGTTGCGGCCTCTTTGGCCAGCATTGCGGGGTGTCGGTAGTCGTTACAGAAAACAAGTGAGCCGATTCGGAGCCGACTTGTGGCAGTAGCTGCTGCCATCAGTGCGGGCACAGGTGCAAGTTGCTCATCAAGGTGATCGGACACGGTCAAGCGAACAAAGCCCAAGTCTTCTACCTTGCGAGCAAGATCGGCCCAAGATTTGGAAGTGGCCGAACCCGGTGAGGAGCACTGCACTCCGAAGGTGATCGGTCGAGGGGCGCTCGGCACAGGGGACACCTCAGGACTCTAAGTTGTTCGACCTCTGTGAAGAAAGCTCGCTACGGTGGGTTGATCTCAGGCGCAGCCTGAAGTAGCAGGAAGGGCCGTCCGTAATGTCCAAGCACCACAAGGGCTCGAAGAAACAAAAAAAGCCCACTAAATCTGCGAATCTCGTGCCCGACTCAGTCGGGCTCACACCGCAGGTGATCAACAAGAAGCAGTATGAGAAGGAACTCGAGAAACTGCAGGTTGAGCTCGTCAAATTGCAGGAATGGGTGCAAGCTAGCGGGCAGCGCGTTGTGGTGATTTTCGAGGGTAGAGACACTGCTGGCAAGGGCGGATCTATCCGGCGAATCGCAGAGGCCCTCAACCCCCGATATTGCCGGGTTGTGGCACTTGGAGTTCCCTCTGATCGCGAGCGCTCCCAGTGGTACTTCCAGAGGTATGTCAATCAATTGCCTTCTGCGGGCGAGATCCTGCTCTTTGACCGGAGTTGGTATAACCGTGCTGGCGTTGAGAAGGTCATGGGGTTTTGTACCGAAGCTGAGTATGAGGAGTTTCTGTTTACTTGTCCGCAGATCGAACGGGCACTTGTGCGTTCGGGAATTCAGGTCATCAAGTATTGGCTGTCTATTAGTGATGAGGAACAAGAGCGCAGGTTCCGTGCTCGTATGACCGACCCGGTAAAGCAATGGAAGCTCAGCCCGATGGACTTAGAGGCTCGTGCTCACTGGGTGGACTACGCCGAGGCCAAAGACGAGATGCTGCTGCATACCGACATCGCAGAGGCACCTTGGTTTGTGGTGGATGCCGAGGACAAAAAGACAGCACGCCTCAACCTAATTTCTCATCTCTTGTCGCAGATCCCGTATGAGGATTTGCCCACGCAGGAATTCGTCTTGTCCGATCGGCAAAAACGTGCCTATCAGCGCCCACCGATTGAGGATCAGAACTGGGTGCCCAAGCGATTTATCGTTGCCTGATTAGGGCCGAGCGAAATTGCGGTCGGGGTTCTTTGGCGGTGACAGAAAGCCCTCGCCTGGACGCCAACCGCTTGCGGTGAGGTCCTCAATCACGTGCGCCATGTTCAACATGTCTTCCTCGTAGCAGAACTTGCCGTCACCAGCGTAGACAAGCGTGGAGATTCCCGATTGTTCATAGCGGCTGCCGTCTGTTCGTCGAGTGGGAAGCTGCTGGGTCCATTTGATGACCACGGTGTTGCCCGAGATTGCAGTGAACTCAATGGGGAACTCCCAGCCCTCTAAGCCACGCATGCTCTCGTCGAAGAACTCAAGCAGGTTCGCTTTGCCTTGAAGACGGCCCCAGGCTGGGTCGATATAGACGGCATCCTCTGTGAACAACTCCGCAAGGTCAGTCCAAGTTGCCTGACCGGCAGCGATTTGGTCGCGCAGAGCAACGTAGGCAGCGAGTGCGGCAGAAACCTCTTCGGCAGGGTATGTGGTCATTGACTCAGCTTGCCGCGTCTTGATCAAGGGCTTCAAGCGCAACCGAATACATATCTGACCTGATCTTGGCAATCGTAGGTCCGGCTTTTGCCGCTAGTGAGTTTGCTAACGCAAGAGCGGCTGTCAGTACCTCTGATTCGGGCAGCGCTTGATCGACAATTGCAGCAGCGGCTGCCTGTTCACCTGAGTAGC
This sequence comes from Bifidobacterium breve, assembly GCA_945888825.1. Taxonomy (GTDB): domain Bacteria; phylum Actinomycetota; class Acidimicrobiia; order Acidimicrobiales; family Microtrichaceae; genus IMCC26207. The sequence continues at coordinate 3,382 of CAMDAT010000160.1, forward strand.
GTCTCCCCGTCACCATGGACTCATGGGCAACTTGTTTGCTGAGCCGAGAGGTGATCAGTTCTCTCATCCCATCAGTGAATGGCAGTCCGAGGTCGACTTCAGGCAAGCAGAAATATCCGCGATCCGCTCGCATGATCCGAAAATCATGAGACAGCGCCAACATGGCACCACCTGCAAAGGCGTGACCGTTGATGGCTGCCACACTCACACAAGGTAGGCGCAGCATGCGAGCAAACACGGAGTGCACCTGGGCCACGTTGCTAGCTGCTTTGTCTTTGTTGGCCATCAACCAGTCCAGATCCAGTCCATTAGAAAAGAATTTTCCGGTTCCCGTGGTGACGAGTGCAACAGGCTCAGGGTGAGCCCCCAGAGCGAGTTCCTCTACAGCGGACAAGGTTCGATCGATCTGTTCCAGCAGGCTTCCACTGAAACGGTTTTCCTCGCTATCGAATTGAAGAAGGAAGACAGCATCTTGGCGAATGAGTTCAGACATGGTTCCTTCTAAGAATTGTGAGCGGAGTATTGAGAGCAGAGTATTGAGAGCTGAGTATTGAGAGCAGAGGGCGAAGCTTGGAGCGAAGAGCCCAGCTGATTCTGGCATGCTGGCGGGGATGCATGAACACAGCGGTGCCCTTGGCGAAGCAGTCCGCGTGGTTGTGGTGGGCGGCGGAGCCTCTGGGGTGCTTCTAGCTGCGCGCCTACTCGACGCAAGCTTTGCCAAGGAAGTACACGTGAGCATCGTGGAACCGTCTGGCCGGCTAGCAGCCGGGGTGGCCTACGGGACAGACGACCCCGAGCACCTGCTCAACGTGCGGGCCTCTGGCATGAGTGCCGACCCCTCGCGCCCCGGTGACCTTGTTGACTGGATGGCGGCTCGCGGTCTTGGCGGCCCCGATACGTTTCTGCCGCGTCGAGAGTTTCGCGAGTACCTCCTACAGCACCTTGAGCTAGCAGCCGCCCGCGCCCAACTCGGTAGTTTGGAAGTACTTCAAGACCAAGTGGTTGCTCTTGAACCCAGCAGTGGTCCCACCCAGGTGAGGCTGAGTTCAGGCAAGAGTCTGACTGCAGACTTTGTTGTGCTGGCAATCGGAAATCCGGCTCCGGGTATTCCCGATTCGCTCAAGAGCTTGGCTGGCACAACAGGCTGGGTTCCGGACCCCTGGGCACCAGAAGCACTGCAAGGCTTGCAGGGCAAACGGCGCATCGCGTTGGTCGGGACCGGACTCACCATGGCGGACGTGGCACTCACGCTGAGTTCTCAGAGCACCGTATCGAAGCAGCTCAAGCTGATCGCTCTGTCTCGTAATGGGTTGCTACCCAAGAGGCACCTTGTCAAGCAGCCTCAGCGCCCCATGCAGGTCATCGACCTGGCGCAGGATGCGAAAGATGTTCTTTCACTTCAGGCCAAGATTCACGCCCGGATCCAAGACCAGGTCGGTGCTGAGTACCCCGATGAGAATTGGCGCGAAGTTATCGATGCAATCCGGCCGTTCGCGAATGCTCTGTGGCGAAGATTCGACGATACAGAGCAGAGCATTTTTCTGAGTCGCGTCCTTCGAGATTGGGATGTGCATCGTCATCGAATGTCACCCCCTACTGCTGGCCGCCTTGCTGGGCTCATTTCTTCGGGGGTGATGACAACGCATGTCGGGCAGGTTCTTCACGCTGCCAACTCGCCGGAGGGCGAGATCGACCTTGGTGTTGAAATGAATGGCAGCCCGCAGCAGCTCTGCGTAGATGCAGTGGTGAACTGCACCGGCCCGGGCCGAAGTTGGCTTCCTCCTGCAAACCCGGTAGTTACAGACTTGATGAGCCGTGGACTTGCTCAGCCTGACCCGCATGGTTTGGGTCTGATGACGACTGCGCAGGGTTCACTCTTAGGTCAGGACGGATTGCCGGTAGATCATATTTTTGTGATGGGTCCACCTCGGCGGGGAACGCTTTTTGAAACCACGGCAATTCCCGAGTTGCGGAGCCAAGCACTCCATATCGCCGATCAGATCTTGCTGAGCTAGCCCTGTGATCTGGCCCTGTGATCTACCCGTGCTGCCAGATTCGCTGTTGCAGGGTCCGCTGACCAGACAGGGCAAGGGCATCTATGGCCTCGATCTGCTCTGCACTGAGGTGCCAGCCAAGCGCACCGGCGTTCTCAGTAGCTTGATCAGCGTTTTTTGCACCCGGGATGGGCACAGCACCCTTTGAGATGATCCATTGCAGAGCAACTTGGCTTGGAGTTTTGCCCCCGTGAGCGAGTCCAATTTGACGGAGATTCTCTACGATTAGGTCTATTCGCTCCATGGGATGTGCTGAAAAGGTGCGCTTGCCAGGAGGCGGATTCGCCGCAGAGTACTTTCCGGTCAGGCGACCTTGACCGATCGGTGAGTACGCCAACGGCACGACCGCAAGGTCTCTGCATGCCTGCAGCAGGCCAGAGGTCTCTGGCATGCGCCGCAACGGTGAGAATTCAATTTGATTCGAAGCTAATGACAATCCTCGAGCGGCGAGAGCCGCTTGGATCGAACTCATCTCGCGAATGGAATAATTCGAAACCCCCACAGCACGGAT
>CAMDAT010000161.1 GCA_945888825.1 Bifidobacterium breve
TCCACGAACTCACCCTGAACTCGGGCCATATTGCCGCCCGAGTTGTAGGAGCCCATGGCGAGATCTTTGCGCTCGATATTGCTGTTCGACCGCTGGCACAATCGGAGTGGGAACAAGTTGCTGACGCAGTGGCAGGCAAAGCTGTGCACCTAGCTGCCCTACTCGATGGCGAACTCCACGCTGGGGTCGTAGACGATGCGCTCGCCGTTGAAGTTCAGCTCCTACCGCAGATGTCAGAGCTTCGACCGGACTGCACCTGCGATGAATGGAACGAGCCATGCAGGCATGCCGCCGCAGCTTGCTTTGTAGTGGCTGAAGAAATCGACCGCGACCCATTCGCACTCTTCTTGCTGCGCGGCATGGCCCGTGAGGCATTCATCTCGCTAGTGCGAACTAGGCGTGCAGCAGCAGCTGGAACGGTGATCCCTGCCCCGCAAGAGGAGGCACCCGCTGGGGTACTCGCCGAGGACGCGTGGCGGGGCCGACAACTGAATGACCCGCTGCTCGCTCCCCCAGAGATTGTCCATACGCGACGGCTAACGCATGCCTCACACGGACCGGGCCGATACTCACCCTGGGATGCAAACATTCCGGCCCAACATAAGGTCAGTACTGAACGGGTAGACGCGCTTGCTCTGGACGCAGTCGAACGAGCCTGGTCAATGATTGTGGATGCCCAGCCATCTGGCCTCGACAGCAGCGCCACCGCCGATCTTGCTCGCCGAGCCACTCTGGCCGGGTCAGTCCTAGCCACGGCTGAGCTTGCTGACTATGCGGGTGTGACGCCTCAACGCCTGGCGGCTTGGGCTCTAGCTTGGGATATGGCTGGCGATGCCGGCGTTGCCGTGATTGCCGATTCCGATTCTTGGTCCACAGACCAGCAACTATTAGCCGAAGGCAGGCAACGCCTCGTTGAGATGGGCCACTCCCAAAGGTCAATCGCGTTGAACTATCACAGCCTTCGAATGAGTGAAGGCCTGCTCCTTGTTATCGGCCCGGATCAGAGGTGGTATCGACTTGCTGGTTCAGGGTTACGCCAAGACATGCGCTTAGAAGAGCCACCATCTGAAGACATTCGAGACCTGATCGAGGAACCAACATAAGGTTCCTCGACGCTGCACTCTCGGTCTGCGGAACGGGTACTCGAGCGCTCGAGGACACGCTGCCTGTTAGGCCGAAGAGAGTTCTAGCTCAAAGGGCAGATCAAGCTTGCGTGTCTTGATTGCTGCAGCAGAGGACCTGCGATCAACCCCATCGGCCTCGACCATGATTGTTACGGGTCGCGCAGAAGCCGCCGAGGCCACAACCACGGTTGGCCTGTGAGTAGCAGTGGCCGACTCTTTGGTCTTGCGGCGAACCGGCAAGTCCACCACTTCGGCGAGACGCTCTGAAGACTCAACCTCGGCCTGGGTTCCCACTTCTGCCACAGGCTTTGTGGCATAGGTATTGACGTACTGCTGACCAGATAGATTGCGTATCTCGTACATCACCTCGTCTGTAATCTGCCGAAGCACAAGACGATCATTCGCACGGTCAAGATAGCGTTCCACCGAGATTGGCTTGCCAAAGCGCAGATGTACACGGCGAAAGAATTTCGGTAGCCGGGCATCTGCAGGTTGAACCAGGTCACTACCCACAATACCCACGGGCACGATCGGGGAATTTGTATTGAGCGCCAAACGCGCAATGCCAGTATGGCCCTTATGTAGGTGACCATCTCGGGCTCTCGTCCCCTCAGGGTAAATACCGAAGAGTTCACCCGAAGTCAGGACACGAGCCGCTGCATCCAGAGCACGCTGCGCAGCGTCTCCACCTGAACGGTCAATTGGAATCATGCCGATAGCTGGAAACAGGTACTTCGTTTTCCAGTCATCCATGTACTCGGCTTTGCCCACATAGGTCATGCGGCGACCCAAGCAGAGCGGCACAAAGAAGGAGTCAAGTACCGAGATGTGATTCGGGGCAATGATCGCAGCACCGTTGGTTGGCACGTTCTCCAAACCCTCGGTGGTGACGTTCCACAAGTATCTGAACGGCGGGGTCAACAAAAGACGGGCAGCCACTTGCATTTTGCCGGCGTCTCTATGGTCCATTACTACCTCTCGTCAAGCCCAGAAGGGATCCTATAGCGCGCCCCCGATCCGAGGCGCCTGAGTTGACAGAATTCACACAGGGTCGCCTGTGAGCAACACAGGACGAGTCAAGTCGACTCCAAGCAATTGGGCAGCCTGTTGGACATCTTCTCCGGCTGCGGCTGCTACATCAATGGCGAGGAGCGCCGCCGGGGTGTCTAAGTCAGCATCTAAGGCAGTGCGGACTTGATCGAGGGCAGAGGGTGCTGGGTAAGCAGAAGGCGAGTTGGCCGCTGATGCAGAACTCGCTGCAACCCAAGCCAACAGGCGCGCGGTGGCCTGCGACATGAGTGATTCATGCCATTCCCAGCTGGTGCGGTAGTGATGACTTAAACAGGCGAGCCGTATAGCCCGAGGGTCCCAGGTGAGCGAGAGGTCCGAAACGAATACCAGGTTGCCGAGAGACTTTGACATCTTCTCGCCGTCCATACGAACCATTGCCTGATGCATCCAGTGGCGTACAAGCGGTTCACCTGTTGCTGCTTCTGATTGTGCTGCTTCACATTCGTGATGGGGAAAGATCAGGTCCGATCCCCCACCATGCAAGTCAATTGAAGTACCCAACTCGCGAAGGCACAACGCAGAACACTCAATATGCCAACCGGGTCGACCAGGACCCCAGAGGGAATCCCATGCAGGTTCATCCGGCTGGCTCGGTTGCCAGAGCACAAAGTCAAGTGGATCGCGCTTATGCGGATCATCGGGGTTGCCGCCGCGCTCCTTTGCCAACAGGAGCATCTCGTCACGGTTCAAATGACTGATCTGGCCAAATTTAGGGAATTTGGAGACCTCGAAGTACACGGCGCCACCAGCCTGATAGGCAAAGCCTTGGTCAAGCACCATGCCGATGAAGCCCCGTATGTCAGCTATTGCAGAGGTTGCTCGCGGCTCAGACCACGCAGGCAGCATCTCGAGTCGCTCCATGTCTGCATCGAAGCGAGCAAGCTCCGAAGCAGCAAGATCCAAGTAGTGCACACCCAACTCTTTTGCCTTCGGCAAAATGCTGTCATCGACATCGGTGATGTTGCGAACGCAGCGTGTGTCGTGGCCAAGGTCTCGCAGTCTGCGTTGCAAGACGTCATAGGTCAGGTAGGTAGCGGCATGGCCAAGATGAGTGGAGTCATAGGGCGTTATTCCGCAGGTGTACATCGTGACGATGTGATCTGGGGGATCGAAGGGAACGATTTGTTGGCGAGCAGTGTCGTACAAGAGCACAGCACGAGGTTACAAGGCTAAGCGGGACCCGAATAGTCGTCGCAGGGCACACGCAAAATGTGAAGCGCTGCGGCGCGGGAATCAGGCGGGTCGGGAATCAAGCAGGTCGGGAATCAAGCAGGTCGGGAATCAAGTGGCTCAGGATTCAGGTGGCGAACCAGTCGGGACAGGTACCGACTGGGAACCACACGCGTTCGACTGCTCCGTTGGCCCTGTCTAGGTCCATTGCCTCTCGAAAGAACGGTTTCATCTGGCTGGGATAGCAGAGCCGAGCCGCAGCTTGGGTCGAAGCTTGCACCTTGGGAGAGACATCAACGGGTTCCAATTCAACCCCGAGCGATGCCAATTGTGCTGAAAGTTGCGCTGTGGATAAGTAGGTCACGTACGGGCGGTCTTCATAAAAACCGATCGGAATATCTATGTGGCCAACAAGCCCTGCGGCGGCTTGGGCAACTAGGCGATGGTCGACGTGACCACCAAGCCCAGCAGCCACGAGTATCAGCGCTGGTGGCGGCCGATTCGGTCGCTGAGCCACTGTGGCTACTGCCTGAAGCCATCCGGCAATCTCGGGAATCAGGATCTCAGCGGACAAGTCTTTGGCCGGATCCAACATCTCTGGCCCAAAGGCTGCTCCGTTTCGCAACAGAGCCTCGGGCCATTGCGCCGCCGACCAGTCGAAGCCAAACATCATCGAGGCTGCTACCTCTTCTGCCCTTCGCCACAGGCTAATAGGTGCGGCGCGCTCGGCTGCAGGCGACACCCACTCAGTCCAGGTACTCCGGCCGAACACCACGCGTTCGCGGACCTGGCAAGACGCCAAGGCACCATTGCGCAGACTCTGCCCGAGCGAGAGCGGCAGGTCATCGAAGTGTGGAGAGATCACCGTAACGCAAGGCGCGGATTGCCGATACTGCGAAGAGAACCGCTGAAGCATTCGATGGTGTGCAGAGGTAGTCACTGGTCGGCATCTCCTGAGGTTCGCCCTGCGTCTCGCCGGTAGGCCTCGCCTTCGCTATCTGCTTCTCGCAGGCCTCGTTGTACCCGCGGGCCACCATCGGACTCATCGCTAATCTCACCGACGATCGCTTCGAGAAAATCCTCCAGTGTCACCAGACCGAGTAGCTGCCCGTGATCCATCACCACTGCAACATGGCGACGGGTCCGCCGCATTTTCTGCATCAGGTCCTCTAGGCGGTCATCTGACTTGACGCTTAGGGCCACGCGAACGATGCCCGGAGGAAGCAATCCGCCTCGCATCTCTGGCGAAACTGCAATCAGGTCTTTGGCATGCAAGAAACCGGTTACTTGATCGGGCGCAGCGCCGAGGACTAGCACTCGGGAGTGGCCGGACTGATGCACGAGTTCCTCTGCTTGAGCCACAGTTGCAGTATTTGGCACAGTAACCAGGTGTTGACGAGGTGCCATCACTTCTGAGACTTGAATCTGCAAGAAGCCGAGCGCACCTACGAGCAGTTCGTGTTCGGTGAGTTGTAGTTCACCACCGGCTCGAGACTCGGCCACCATGACTGCTAGTTCGGGTGCCGTATGGGCCTGCGCTAGCTCATCGGTGGGATCCACACCCACAAGGCGTGTACCAATTCTTGCCAGCCAGTACAACCCCGCCACTGCGGGGCGCACGAGCCCGACTACGAGTCGATGAACCGGTGCAAGTGCAATGGCCACAGCTTCGGGTGCGGACAGAGCAAGCGACTTTGGGACCATCTCTCCCACCACCATATGAACCAGAGCAATGATGATGAGTCCAATAGCAAGCCCCAGTGCATTGGAGACGCTCTCGGGAAGAGCAGTCAGTCCGAACAGACTCTCGAAGGCCGAACCCACCACTGGTTCAATCAACCAACCAAGCAGCAACGAGACAACCGAGATACCAAGTTGGCTTGCTGCTAGCTGCACATTCAAATTGCGCATTCCATCTAAGGCCCGACGAGCCCCTACGGAGCCAGCTTCGGCTCGCTCCTCTATGACTCCACGACGCGCTGCCATCAAAGAGAATTCCACGGCCACAAAGAATCCGTTCGCAAGAATTAGAACTATTCCAAACAGCAAGATCAGCAGCGGACTCATCGGTTGGCCTGCCCTGAGGTATCGCCCGTGCCGCTATCTGAGGTACCACCGAGCGTCTCAGGAACGGGAGCGATCAGCTTGACCGTGGCAACACGGCGGCCTTCTATTTCTTCGACTCCGATACTCCAGCCCTTGCAAAAAAACTGCTCCCCTACCTGAGGAATGTGCCCCAGGTGGGCGAGCACAAAGCCGCCGAGCGTTTCGAACTCTCCTGGTGGCATCTCGAATTGACATGCGGATGCAACTTCATCGGGATGCAGCAGACCCGAGAGGATGTGTGCCCCTTGCCAGCGACGAACCGATGGGGTGCTCTGCTGAGGATCGTGCTCATCGTCAATATCGCCCACGATCTCTTCGAGGACATCTTCGAGGGTGATGATTCCCGCCGTGCCACCGTACTCATCAACCACAAGTGCGAATTGCCCAGCAGCGCCCTGCAGTTCAACGATCAGGGATTCCAGATTCTTTGACTCCGGGATTGCTAGAACCGAGCGCAG
>CAMDAT010000162.1 GCA_945888825.1 Bifidobacterium breve
ACTGACCAGTAGCTAATCGCTTCGCCACGCCGAGACGGCGGCGCAAGGTCGGTAATCATCGTTCCAGCGCCCACAAAGAATGCGGCCTCCCCTACCCCGCCTATGAGTCGGGCGGCCAAGAGCATCTCTGGGCCTGTCACGAGAAGGTAGAGACCCACCGAGATAGCAACAACAAGTGCACCACCAACAATAAGAACTTTCCGACCCATTCGGTCGCCGATCCGACCTGCGAACGGTCGGATCAGTACGGCCCCAATAGAGAATGACCCAACAAGGATTCCAACTGCCAGCTCGCTGCCACCTAGTGGGCCCGCTACGAACAGCGGCACGATCGGCAGCAACATTCCAAGCGAAAAAAAGTAGAACAGGCCGGCCACTACGACCGTCAGAAACTGACGAGTGATCACACGCTCAGGGGGTTGAGGGGATTGAGGGGATTTGTTCGTCAGCACGCTAGGAGCAGAACCCAACAAGTTGTTCCGGCAAAGAGAACCGTCCGTCCTCGTCGCACGGAAAACTGATCACCTGCGTAACGGCATCTGCGTTGAGAGGTCCATACAAGTGAGGAAACAGCAACTCGTCCTCCGCAGGCACCCCGAGCTCCCAGCGCAACTCGGAGTTCAGCAAGCCCTGCTCAATGACCAGCAGAACCAGATCGCTACGCCCGAGATAATAATTGTTCGCAGGAATGAGCACTAGGTCGGGCGTGGACAGATGCATAAAACCAACTGCGTCTTGATCCGCTGCGGTGTAGCCCTGTTTGGAGTATTTGGACTGCTTGAAGCGTTCCACCTCGGCCTGATCGCAGATATGTAACAGCGGTGCCGACGAAGATGTCATGAGTTGCGTGTTAGCGCCAAGAGTTGGCCCGATGAGACCACATTGGCTCCTAGTCGACGCGCACCATCTTGAACACGGCGATCAGAACTCACCACTACCACTGGCTGGTCAGTCGGCAGGCCGGCCACCATCTCCAGGATCAGATCATCTGCCTCGACCTCGGCCTTAGAAAAGTGAACCCGCACGGCGAGCGGTGCGCCTACCGCTGGTCGGCTGCCAGTTCCCTCGCCATCAAAGACAACATGAACCAGCGCCGATGTACGCGCCTGAAGCGCAGAGAGCATGTTGAGCAGAGAACTCCTTTGCGCCGAGCCGTCAAGCTGCGGCCATGCCTCCATAGAGATGTTGTAGCCATCTGCAATGAGGATGACCTGCGGAGTGAACAGCAGTTGCTCCACCCCTTCTGGCGACCCATCAATCACTCCTCGCAAGAGGCGCAGCGGGGTTCGACGCGGTGGCCTCTGAACCGAGCTACCCGAGTCCCCGTCGCTGCTGTGCGTATCACGGCTTAGTTCGAGGATGCTGTCTGAGTGCCGATCGCCATCGCCTTGCTGTAAGGCCTGGTCTGCTTGCTCCTTGAGGCGAGCTACTGCCGGGGCAACGCTTTGCGCAACAACTGCCAACTGCTCCCCAAGCAAACTCGCAGCTAGTGCAGCCTGGCGAACTGCGGCCTCAATCCGGGTTGGGTCAACTCCCTCCCAAGGAGAAGTAGCAGTGGGATGCGAACTCTTCGCTGCGGGGTCCTTCGCGGTTGGTTCGCCAGTGGGAGCCTGATCGGCAACAGCCTGCTCAGCTGCGGAACTCTGCGCGAGAGACAACTGAGCTTCGAGCTCGGCTATTTGCTGGGCATCCGCTTCGGCTCTGCTAGCTGCCTGACGGGATTCTTCAAGACGAACCGCAGCGCGCTTTTCTGCTTCTTTCATGGAGCGAACTGCATGTTGGCGCTCCTGTTCAAGACGCTGCACACGCTCTTGCAGTTCTCCTTGCTCGCCTTGCACCTCGAGCGAGGTAGCGCGCTCCACAGCCAGAGCTTCAAGTGCGGCCTGCGAAGCGTCGAGCGCTTCGGCTAACTCGCCCTTGAGGCGCGCAACCATCTCTTCTGCCTGAGCTAGTCGCCGCTCGGCCGTTCGGTCGAGCATGCCAGCAGTCTCCTCTGCCTCTTCTTCTGCTGCAGCCGCTATCAATAGGTCCAGTTCCTCGGACCAACCATCGGGTCTATGAAGAAAGAGCCAGGACCCGCGGCCAAGATCATCCTCGGACAAGCTGCCGGCAACACGCGTACGAAACTGCTCATCCGACTCGAGCACCTCGATCACCCTGCGGGAGGCGGCCGTCGGCAGACGCACAAAGTTCAGCAGTGGCCTGATCGCCACTGGCGGCAAGGGTGCCCCCTTTTCACGGCCGGACGCGTCCTTTTTGGCCTGAACAATTGCACTCTCGATAGCTCTGTTCAGCAAACGGGCGCGACTGACCTGCGAGGCCTCATCGCTGCTGCTCTCAGACTCCGGATTCGGCGCCAAGCGTCTCACCGTCTAGGGGTACCGAGGGAATCTGAACCACTGATGCTGCAGTTCCGCACCAACGACAAACCACCGACTCGTACTCTTCGTCAAGAACAACTGTGTCTTCGATGCTGAGTTCTCCACCGACGGTGTAGTGATGAAATGAACGCGTCCGACGCGACACCGTCACTTCAAATCGTGTCAGGTTTCCACATGCCGTGCAGCGGTAACGGGGTGGTTCTGCATCTACAACTAGGTCAGAAGCGGTGTCCATACGGCGATGTTAGCGCTCGCACTAGGTCGGCAATTTTTACCGATCAGTTGCTCTGAGACTGCGCAGCTTCCTGACTAGCGAGGACGAGCTTGTTGAGCACTTCCGCAGCGCGACCATCATCAATTGCAGCAGCAGCAAGTTCGACTCCTGCGGCAAGATCCGCAGCGCAATCAGCAACCACGAGGCCTGCCGCAGCGTTGAGCACGACCATGTCTCGCAATGGTCCGGGTTCTGCAGCCAGGATTGACCGGGCCGCCGCGGCGTTCTCTTCTGGGCCACCGACACGGATCTGCTCAATCGACACGCGTGGCAATCCAACCTGTTCGGGCTCAACTACAAACCTGCGCACCTCACCCTGATACAGCTCTAGGACCTGTGTTGAGCCCGTAGTGGTGAGTTCATCCAAACCGCCTTCACCATGAAGCACCCATGCTCTGGTCAACCCCCGGCGCCTAAGCACTTGCGCAATGAGTTCCATCCGCTCTGGGTCAGCAACTCCAACTACCTGACGACCAACTCGGCCGGGGTGCGAGAGAGGCCCCAGCACGTTGAACACGGTAGGTACCCCAAGTTGTGCTCGAACCGGCGCAACGTGGCGCATCGACGGGTGAAACACCCGAGCAAAGGCAAACCCCACTCCGGCGGAGCGCATGCAACTGAGCACCCCATCACCATCGAGTTCGACAGCGATACCTAACGCCTCGAGCAGGTCAGTTGATCCCGATGTCGAGGAGGCTTTGCGGTTTCCGTGCTTGCAGACCACTGCTCCGGCGGCTGCCGCCACAATCGAAGCCATCGTGGAAACATTGAAAGCCTTGCCCGCTAGGGCTGCGGATCCACCTGTTCCAACGATGTCCAGCGTGGCCTCGGGGTCATCAAGGAGCAGCGGGGAAGAGACATCGAGCATGGCACCAACTAGCGCTGCAACTTCTTCTACGGTTTCGCCCTTTATGCGAAGCGCCACAATGAATGCCGCAATTTGTGCATCCGTTGCCGTTCCTTCGAGCATGCGCTCAAGCGCAGCGGCAGCCACCTTGGGTTCAAGGTCATGTCCTGCGATGAGTTCCGCAATCACGCCTGGCCAAGCACCTGCAGCCGAGAATTCGCCCATTTTGTCAGTTTCCCCTTGCTATGCCGTCCGAATGAGTCGGCCGTCTGATTGAGCAGAGCGGTCCGAGTAAGCAGCGCCGCCCGACTGAGCAGCAAATCGAGCTATCCGGCCACAACACCAGTAGAAAGGGAAGCTATCTCGTCTTCTAAGGGAAGACCCATCGTTCTTGCCCTGCGCCGCCTGCGAATGATGCGTTGACGCTCTCGTTCTGTCGCTCCACCCCACACACCGTTGTGCTCACGGTGAGAAATGGCGTGCTCAAGGCAATCTGCTTGCACAGGGCACTCAGAACAGACCGATTTGGCGGGGCCAGCCTCTTCGTCGGTAACGGGATAAAAAATAATGGGATCGATGCCCCTGCAGGCCGATCGATCTACCCATTTCAGGTCCATGGGGGTGATTCTGCCCCTGTCGCCGCCTGATGTCCAAGTGAGTAACAAAATTCGCTAGTTCTCGTGTCCCTGATAGGTCATGGGCCGCCTCCCCATCTACACTCCAAACGTGAGTACTCGCCCCTTTATTCGTGCTGCTTCTCTCGAGGCGCTGCGTTCAGAAACCTTTGATCTTGTCGTTATCGGAGGTGGAGTCACCGGCGCTGGTGTGGTGCTTGATGCTGCGTCCCGAGGCCTACGGGCTGCACTGATCGAACGTGATGACTTTGCCTCTGGCACATCATCAAAGTCATCGAAGCTCATCCATGGCGGTCTGCGGTACTTGCAGCAGGGTGAGATTGGCCTGGTCTATGAAGCCCTCGCTGAACGGCAACGACTGCTCAAAAACGCCCCACATCTAGTCAAACCATTGCCGTTCCTGATTCCAATGTTTGGAAAGAACGGGATCATCCCGGCCAAGATTGCTCGCCTACTCGGCGGGGCAATGTGGGGATATGACCTGACGGGCGGGTTGCGCATTGGAAAGAAGCATCAACGACTCGATAAGGCCGAAGCATTGGCCCTTATGCCCACGCTTCCGCAAGAACGACTTGTGTCGGCATATCTCTATTTCGATGCTGCTGCAGATGACGCACGCCTTGTGGTTGCGCTGCTGCGAACCGCTGCCCTTGAATACGGTGCAGTCATTGCAAACCAGGTGTCTGCAACGGGTGTAGCGAAGGACGTGGGCGGACGCGTCACCGGTGTCAGCGTCATGGCAGATGGCGAGGAGTTCACCATCCAGACCCGCTCGGTGGTCAACGCTGCGGGCGTCTGGTCAGACGATGTTCGCTCACAGGACGAAGGGAAACACCCTGATTCGATTCGGCCCGCCAAAGGAATCCACATCACTGTTCCTTGGGAGCTTGTTCGAAACCAGGTTGCTGCAGTCATCCCCGTCCCCAACGACCGCCGGTCCGTCTTTATCGTTCCCTACGGGGACCTCACCTACGTGGGCACCACCGACACCGATTACGACGGCCCGATTGACGATCCACAATGCACCTCAGAAGACATTGACTATTTGCTGAGTGCCCTGAACGGTTCGTGCACCACCACCATCACGCGAGATGCAGTCGTGGGTACCTGGGCTGGGCTTCGCCCGCTCGTGAAGGCGGCGGCTAGCGGTCGAACTGCCGATCTGTCTCGTAAGCACAACATTGCGCGTTCCGTGTCGGGCATGGTCACCATTACAGGCGGCAAGCTCACCACCTATCGCGAGATGGCAGCAGACACTGTGGACGAGGTCATTGCGCACGTGCTGCCCCGCAACGGCGGATCAGAAGGCATCGGCCGCAGCTGCACCAAGAAGCTCCGGCTGCGCGGTGCCGCCGGATACGACACCCTTGCTTCGGCACGGTCGGTCTACCCCGACGTGAGCCCAGAGCTACAAGAACATCTCGGTGATCGGTACGGCGGAGAAGCCCGGGTGATGATGGCTGCGATTCAGCAGGATCCAACGCTGGCAGAAACCATTGTGGCCGGTCTGCCGTATACCAAGGCAGAGGTTCAATTTGCGGTGCGACACGAGATGGCAAACTCGCTAGACGATGTGCTGTCCCGGCGCACCCGTGCGCGGATTTACGCTCGAGATGATTCCGCCGATGCAGCCGTTGCAGTAGCGGCGCTCATGGCCGCGGAACTTGATTGGGATGACGTAACACTCAAAGAGAATATTGACTCCTACTGCGCCTCGATTGAGCACGAACGTCAAGCCGCCTCGCTGCCCGAGACGCATCTCAGTAGCCTGC
>CAMDAT010000163.1 GCA_945888825.1 Bifidobacterium breve
GGCAAGCAGGTTTTTACGGTCTAGGACCAACTCGGCCTGATCAGGTTGGCTCCGCTTTGGCATCCCTATAAACATCTAGTGGAACCTCAGGCCCATTCAGTATTAGAGGAATTCAGCGGTTGACCCGCCGAGCGGAATTGGGTCCATTCCTAATTTGCGGTGGTCCCAAGAGCGGACCCTCTCCGTATCGACACGCACGGCTACACGCTTATGCAACATGAACTCCACAAGCGGACTTAGGTCTTCGGTGTAGGGGCCGTTATAGCGCTCCCAGATATTGACTCCCACCTGCCAGAGGAGGTCGGCATCTTCAACAATTTCCGCTGTGCCTTCAAGGGAAACCCCACGAAGCGTGTCGTAGGTGTGGCCATCTTCCACCATGACGGTGATTCGATTATCGCGGCGAAGATTCACAGCCTTCTGCGAACGGGCCTTGGTCTCAAACCAGATCTGCCCGTCAATCACGGCATACCACATGGCAACAAGGTGCGGGGTTCCTGTTGATCCAACCGTGGCCATAGTCGCTGACCTGCTGCGCAGCAGGTAATCCCCGATCTCATCTTCACTCATGGTGATTTGTGACCGCTGGTTGGCACCCATAGAAGAACCTCCGTGGAAACTAGAACTGGTTCAGGAAATCTAAGCCATCAAGCCGCCTCATAAACAACTGCCAACCAGATTCAGCGCGAACCCTCAGAAGAAACTGCAATAGCATCATCGGGTCATCACCATCCGCCTGAACACCTAGGCAGAAAGTCAGGATCCAATGGCGATCGAGATTACTCTTTTAGGAACCGGAAGCCCTCTCCCCGACCCGTTACGTGCCGGGCCATCAACGCTTGTTCAGGCGGGGCAGGTCAACTTGTTGGTAGACGCAGGTCGTGGGGTGTTGATGCGCCTTGCAGCTGCTGGCCTTGGCCCGAGTCAGATCACGGCGGTCCTCCTCACACATCTGCACAGTGACCATCTGACTGATCTCAACGACGTGATTACTACTCGATGGATAACGAGTTTCCCAGCTACTCCCCTGATCGTCCTAGGCCCGCCAGGGACTGCGAATGTTGTGGACCACCTGATGTCGATGCTGCGGGCAGATATCTCGTACCGGATCCATCACCACGATGACCTGACGGATCCGCCTGTGGTTCACGTCACGGAATGCGTAGCGGGCATGACCTTCGAGTTTGAAGACGTCACGGTGACGGTCGGAGAGACTGATCACAAGCCCGTTGAGCCGTCGATCGGCTTTCGGGTTGATTATGAGGGGGTTGGGGTCGTCCTCGCTGGTGACACGGTCCCTTGCGAAGGGCTCGACATTCTCTGCACAGGGGCGGATGCCCTAGTTCACACTGCGATTCGCTCAGATATCGTGGCAATGATTCCAATGCAGCGACTGCAGGACATCTTGGATTACCACTCCTCAGTTGAACAAGCAGCACAGACGGCACAGCGAGCAGGAGTTGGAACTCTTGTCTTGACGCACTACGTGCCCGCCTTTGGCGCTGGGGAAGGCCAAGATTGGCGAGACTTGGCTGCTACCGAGTTTGGCGGTCGGATCGAGCTAGGCGACGATTTGCATAGAGTTACCGTGACTCCCGCTGCACTCTGAACCTTGAGTTTCACACCGGAGCAGTACTGAGTATGACTTGACTAATCATGGTAGGCAAGCTTATCATCAGGGGTATGGGACCAAGTTTACTCATTACGCTTCGTGAAGGACTCGAAATTTCTCTTGTCCTCGCGATCATCGCTGGCTATCTGAAGAAGACTGATCGGAGCGACCGGATACCGACCATGTGGCTAGGTGCCGGCATCGCCGCCCTGACCTGCATCCTTCTTGGGCTCGCCTTTGATCAAGTGATCGGTGAGTTCACCGGGAAGTGGGAGCAATTCATCGAGGGAACTCTTGCGTTAACTGCAGCGGCAGTTCTTACCTGGATGATATTTTGGATGCGCGGCCATGCTAGAGGAATGCAATCAGACCTTCAGCAAAAGATCGACACGGCGATTGAACGAGCCCCGTGGTCCTTGGCCTTGGTTGCTTTCGTAGCAGTTGCTCGAGAGGGATTTGAGACAGTGTTGTTCCTGCTCGGCGCAGAGTCATCGGGAGCCTCTGGCAGCGCAGTGCTGCTTGGTGGTTTCATCGGCCTGGTGCTATCAGCTGTCCTCGGATTTGCCTTCTATCTAGGGAGCGAGCGGATTAATCTGCGCAGCTTCTTTAAGTGGACAGGATTGTTGCTCATCTTGTTTGCCGCTGGACTCTTCGCTAAAGGTATCCACGAGTTCCGAGAGTTCTTCGAGCTTGAGGCTTCCTGGTATGCGGCACCCCTCTGGCAGATCAGTCGAGGACCACTAGCTGAAGGGTGGACTGCTGACTTCCTGTCCGGGCTCTTTGGATGGAGCTCAGATCCGGAGCGAATCCGAGTTGCGGCCTACTTCGCCTTCTTAATTCCTGCACTGTGGTTCTTCTACCGTGAGCCGACGCCGCAGAAGCAACAAGCAGCTGCTCTACAGGAACCCGTTCTCCAGGTCCAGAGTGACGACCGGGGATAGCAGCACTTCTATGGCATCAGCAGAAATAGCCTTCGAGAACAGGAACCCCTGCGCATACATGCAGCCGGATTCAACCAGCCAGTCTTGTTGAGCGGCTGTCTCCACCCCTTCTGCAATCACCTCATGACCAAGTGCATCCGCTAGGCGGATAATTGCCGTGACGATGGCCTCGTCTTCTAGGTCATTACCAAGGCCATCTACGAACTCGCGATCAATCTTGAGTGCCTCAATCGGGTAGCGCTTCAGATACACCAGTGAGGAGTAGCCGGTTCCAAAATCGTCCACCATGAATCGAACGCCTAGAGAACGTAGGGATCGCAGAATCCCGAGGGTCATCTCATCGTTTTCCATCACCATACTCTCAGTGATCTCGAGCCACAGCCGGGAGCCGTGGAGCCTGTACTTGGAGAGGGTTTCGGTCACAAAATCCACAATTTCGGGGTGGGCAAAGTGGCGGACGGAAAGGTTGACAGAGATGGTTAAGTCAGGATGCAACTTTGTCCATCCGGCTAATCGCCGACATGCCTCATCGAGAACACATAAGTCAATGTCAACGATCCACCCGGTTTCTTCAGCTAGCGCCAAAAATGCATCGGGGCTGAGTTGTCCACGAGTGGGGTGGTTCCAGCGAACAAGGGCCTCGAGGCTATGGACCTCACCGGTGACCAAGTTCATGCTCGGTTGAAAGAAGGGAACGAACTCACCGGCCTTCAAGCCGAGGGAAATCTCTTGTTCAAGATCGGCGCGCCTGAACATCTCGTCACGCATCTGGACGTCGTAACTGACTACGCAATCTCTACCGTTGGTCTTTGCTTGATACATCGCAACGTCAGCATTGCCGAGTAGTTCCTCAGAGCTCAGGTCTAGGGCTGATTCCGCTACCCCAACGCTGACGCTCAACTGGGTGCCACGTCCGTCTAGAACGAACGGCTCAGCCATCTCAAGGGTGACTCGCCGAGCGAGGGCCTCTGCAGTCTCAGCAGAAATTCCCGGAGCGACGACCACAAACTCGTCGCCAGCGAGTCGTCCGACGAGGTCCTCTTCTCGCACTGCGTTGCGCAGCCGACTGGCAACTTCGATGAGGACCATGTCTCCAAAGGAGTGTCCGTACATGTCGTTGAGAAGCTTAAATCGGTCCACGTCGATATAGAGCACGCAGAGAGGTGCCGCAGGATCAGCGTGATGCAGTTCGTACTCGATCATTTCGATCACCGTGGTCCGGTTTGGAAGAGCAGTCAGCGCATCGTGGCTGGCCTTGAATCGTTCTCCCTCAAGCGAATCCCGAAGAGCGTGAATGGCCGCAGCGTCGGTGACTGCAAGCGAAGCATGATCTGCAAGGCGGAGCAGGATCTCCTGTTCTGCCGCAGTGAATACGCGCCCAGCATCGCGTGATGCCACGTTCAGAACGCCGACTATGCGCCCATCATGATGCACCGGGGCGGCCATAGCTGCCTCAATCAACTCCTGAGGGTCAGCGCCAAGTTCTGTTGCCGTTGCAGAGAAATCCTCAGTGGATACAAGCTTTCCCTCAATAAATGCTCGACCAGAAAACCCCTGACCTAGGGGAATGGATCGAAACTGATCCAAGCCTTCTTCGGGGTAACCCGTCAAGGAAGCAATCGGCCTCTCACCCTCTCCAATGCCAACAATGCGAAGTCCAACCACGTCTGCGCCCAGAAGTTCCGCAGCGCCTTCAGTGATGCTATCCATGACTTCTTGAAGCGGCGCACGATGTGAGATTGACTTTTGAATCTGTGCAAGCCGGTCGCTCAGATACTGCCGCTCTGCTAAGCGCTCCGCCAACATCCGACTCTCGGTCAGCCTGTCCGTGGCAGTCATGGCAAGACCGAGTGCTCGAGCCATCGAGCGGACAAGGGTCTCTTCTTCTTTGTCGAAAGCATTGCCTGCTCGCAATACCACCATGGTGCACCCCGCAGTCGACACAGCGGCGCTCACCGAATGGACTTCACCAATCCCAGGTGCGTCCAGTGTCGAGAACCGAACTTCGGCGGCATTTCGAAGCAGCTTTACTGGGACAGCATCTGCAGGAAATCCAAGGCAGCGAACAACAGTCTCGTCAATGAGAAGTGCTACCACTTCAGCATCAAGGGCAGCAGCGACTCGATCAACTGCAATTCGAGTCATATTTACACCATCTAGCATTTCGAGCAGCTCGAAAACCTCGAGGAACTCGGCTAGTTGAATAGTGGACCACGGGGCTGAGGGCACTCGGTTACCCCAATGCCAACACGACGAGAGTCTGGTTGTGGAAACCACTGGAACCGGAGGTCCGAGCAAATTCACCGTAGCTGTAGAAACCAGCGACGGCAGCTCCGTCTGCCCCATCCGCGATCTGACTGATTTCTCTCTGAATGCCCTCGCCCAGCACGCCTTTGCGGGCTATGCAGTCAAAAACCATAAAGCCCTTTGGTGGGCTTCCCTGAAATGTTTCTACTGCGCCAGAACATGCCGCATCGGTTGCACCCAGTACTGACTCGGCGTCCCCCTCCATAATTGACACTGATCCCCCCTGCGGTACCTCGGCAAAGCAAGTAAAGGTTCGGTTTTCGAAGTCGGCCTTGGCAACAAAGCGAATCTCATCACGGTTGCGCCTGATCAAACCAATAGGTCGTGTGGCAGCAAAGTCAGTAAATGCTGCAGCGTCAACTCGTGCATCGGCGGGGGCGTCTAGGCGGTTCAGGTACGTGTCAAGTGCTGGCTCATCGTCAAGCGTCTCAACAACTACCCCAGAGGACTTGGTCACCGTCATAGATCCGCCAGTTGAACGCCAACCGTGACTTACCCCGATGCCGATTGGGCCGTCCGAGGTGATGGCTGCTGCGACGATTGCATTCGTCAGCGCCACAGAGCCAAAGAACTGAGTCGTTCGCTCCATTCGAAGTCCGTCGCCAGCACATCCCCCAACCAGGGGTATCTCGGCGCCAACTCGTTCATAAGCCCCCCGAACAACCTCCTGTTGATCACCGGAAAGGCCGTCAGAAAGCAGCAGCAACACTGTGGATTCGCGCCTAGCTAACTGCTCCACGCAGCCAGCAACCTCAGACCCGGCGCTGCGAAGATCGCCGTCGTTCACTTCCTGGCAGGAGACCTCGACGGCAAATCCGTCACCACCCAGAGCGAACACAACAACCCCGCCATCATCTGCACCACCGGTTGCAATCTCTCCGGCGGTTGAGCACCCAATAAGCGGCACCCCGCCAGCAGCAAGTCCGAATCCCTTCGCTAGCAGGTCTGCGTCATAGGTGGATGCGGCATAGGCGACAAAAAGGACGG
>CAMDAT010000164.1 GCA_945888825.1 Bifidobacterium breve
CGAGTTCCTATTCGAGACCTCAGCGCTGAGCTTTCAGAGGGCAGATACCAGTCTTGGGTGGACGACCCGCGTCCGCAGCGAACCTGCACCAGTCGACAGGACGCAATAGAGCGTCCCGATGACTGCCTCTTTATCGGCAATGGGGAGCCAATCACGCTCGGTGTGCTGGCATGGCTTGGTGATGATTCCGGCGGACTCGGCCAGGACTCTTTAGATGGGGTGAACCTGGCAGTTGACTACCTTGATGGCCGGTTTGATCAGGTACCAGGTGATCTGCTGGGGCACCGTGTGAGTATGGCGGTAGACAACGAAGGCTGTTCGGCCGAGGGTGGACTTTCAGGTGCAAAGCGCCTGTTAGCGGAGCAACGCTTGCTTGGAGTAGTGGGGACAACCTGCTCATCTGCAGCATTGGATGCTGCAGATGTCACCCTCTCAGACAAGTCAATACTGCTGGTGTCATCATCCAATACTGCGCCGAGCCTCACTGATCCAGATCGCCATCAGCGTTACTACTTCCGAACCGCGCCCAATGACGTTGTGCAGGGCGCGGTAGTAGCTGACTACACCCGCCAGTTCCTAGGCGCAGACACTGCGGCCACAGTCAGCGATGGAAGTGCCTACTCGGACTCGCTAACAAATGTGTTTCGGCAGCGATTCGCCCAACAGGGTGGTCGGGCCGCAGCGCAACTCTCTGCTGCCGGGGGTGCAGGAGTAGTGGATCCGCCCGGTGGGACAGAGATGCTCTCTCCGTCACAGATCGCCGATCAGTTAGAGGCTGACCCTCCGAATGCTGTGTTCATGGCGCTGTTTGAGCCAACATGCAGTGAAGTCGTGACGCAGATTCGCAGTAGGCCTGCACTCGAGAATCTCTCGATTCAGACCTCTGATGCTTGTCAGTCCTCAGATTTTCTTGCCGCCGCAGGAGCAGCCGGAGACGGTGTCTTGGCATCTGGACCAGATCTGTCTGACATAAAGAACAACACCTTTTACTCACAGCAGTTCCTGCCGGCCCTCCAACGAAGTACGGGCAGAGCTCCAACTAGCGTTTTTCATGCCTCGGCCTACGACGCTACAAACCTGCTCTTTGGTGCACTTCGCCGTGCTGCGACTCGGGTTCCGGGTGGATCGCTCGTGGTGGACAGGGCAGACCTTCGTGCAGCGATGCTTGATGTAGAGGGGTACCCCGGCTTATCAGGTTCGCTTACATGTGATCCTGGGGGAGATTGCTCGCAAATCTCTCGCATAGCGATCTACAAGGCTCCAGCTTGGCCGAGCGCAGAGGGGTCTCAAGCAGTGCCGGTTTACTCCTCGGCTCGTTCCCTAGCCGAAGTGAAGCTCGGCGAATAGCGGAGCTGCTCAGAGACTTCTAGCGGTCGCGAAAACCTTTGCCGCTCATGTTCCAAAGCCTCCTTGCACACAGGATCACCATCTATGCAGGCCTTCAGGTCGGCGACCAGACCGCGAGTGTGGGCCTTGTGCCTCCAACACGCCAGCAGGGTCAGCGACGAGAGCAACCTGGAAGAACACTTGGGATCACCGTTACTCCAATCACCGGGTGGGGTTCTCAACTGCCCGGATCGCAGATTAGCCAAACAGATAGAGAAGTCTGAGCGGCCCATGTCGCCGCCCAATTCGTCCTTCGTGTGCATGCACCTTGGCCCCGGACCAGCTTTCCTGTGCGGAGGTCCCTGCTTGCAATCTGAGAGTAAAAAGCTAAAAGTATCTAGTACCGAAGGGCGGCCGGAGCCCTTCAGTGGTGATGAATGAGGAGTAGAAGTGTCAGCACAGATATCTCGGATGGTCTGCCAGTCGGGTAGCAGACTCCCATTCGCATTGGATCGAGTTCGGACAGGAGTCCTGACCTGTTCGCTATTCGTTGCGGTGCTTGTAACTGCGTGTGCGCCAATGCCGGCAGCTCCCAATGTGGGCAACCCGAAGTTTGACGATCATCGGTGGTCACGCGTGGCAGATGGGGCTCCGTGGGGAGGACGAGCTGGCGCCGAAGCCGTATACCTTGATGGCTCGTTCTATCTAGTGGGCGGGCGGACTCCGAACAGGCCAACGGCATTTCCGCAGGGTCCGATTCCCGGTGACTCCAAAATCTGGGGCGATGTCTGGCGCAGCGATGACGGGGGAAAGTCATGGACAGAGCTTCTGCGCACTGACGATGCCTCTCTTTGGCCAGCCCGGTCGTACCACGAGGTAGTAGTCCACAACTCGAAGATGGTCCTCTTGGGCGGGCAGAACTTTATTCTCAAGCCAAACCCCGCATGTACCCAGAACATTTTCTGTTTTCCTCGCTTCGTTTCACGCTCTGATTTTTTCAATGACGTCTGGAGCAGTCGTGACGGGGTGAACTGGGAGCAGCTCACTGCGCACGCCCCATGGGTGGGCCGGGCTGGCCTCAGTGCAGCAGTACTGAACGGTGAGATCTATGTGCTCGGCGGATCAGTAAATGATGACGTCGTGATCGTTGGCGGTCCGCCAAAGCGGAAGCTGTTCAACGATGTTTGGAAGTCTGCCGATGGGGTGAACTGGGAGCAGGTTTCGGCATCAGCTCCGTGGGCGGCTCGCGCTGGTGCGGCAGTAGTAGTCAAGGACGGCTACTTGTACGTCCTAGGCGGCGAGTACGGCTTTTTGGGGACTCCACCCCCGTACTTCAATGATGTTTGGCGCACACAAAACGGCTCTGATTGGGAGCTCGTGACCGCTTCGGCAGCCTGGTCGCCCCGGCCAGGTCACACCTGCGATCTCCTCGATTCGAGAATCGTCTGTTTCGGCGGTTACGGGCAGAGCCCATTTCCACTCGACGTATTCGGCCGGTTTAGCCCCACAGATGTGTGGAGCAGCGAAGACGGTGCAATCTGGGACAAGGAGACTGGGTCCCCTTGGAATGCAAAGTCGAAAGATGGCATCCGCTATGACTACGACTCCGTGGTTGCTCCCTCCGGTTCCGGCGCAACAGACGAGGCCATCTTTACCTTCGGAGGAGACCGGGAGACGTTCAACTTCTTCGATCCCACTCAGTGGCGCAACGTAGAAGACGACGTCTGGCGGTTTGCACTCCAGCCCTAAAGTTTTGTGGTGTTCCTGAGGCGATTCCTAGGGTTTCGGTGAGGGCGAACAGGGCAGGCAGCTTAGGAGCCGCGGGGATGGAGAGACCCAGAATGCGATCCCAATAGGGCACTACGAGTCTGTAGCTCAGAGGGAGCTCTCCTTAAGTTCCTAGAGCAAGCAGTTCACTCACAACAAGAGGGACCGACGAATGGCCAGTGCTGGATACTTTTCCTACATCGGTGCCTATGAAGACCTTGGGGAAGCGAGCGCTGACTACCAGGCCGTGAAGAATCTCCGCAGCGGGGTAAGCCGCTTTCGATGGTGTGGTGCTCGTTATCCTCGGATGCTTTCAGGCTTGCGCTGGAGTTGTTGCACTGCTCAATGACGAATTCTTTGTCGTGGGAGCGAAGTGGACCTTCGCGTTTTACTCACAGCAGTTCCTGCCAGCGCTCCAACGAAGTACGGGCAGAGCTCCAACTAGCGTTTTTCATGCCTCGGCCTACGACGCTACAAACCTGCTCTTTGGTGCACTTCGCCGTGCTGCGACTCGGGTTCCGGGTGGCTCGCTCGTGGTGGACAGGGCAGACCTTCGTGCAGCGATGCTTGATGTAGAGGGGTACCCCGGTTTGTCAGGTTCGCTTACATGTGATCCTGGGGGAGATTGCTCGCAAATCTCTCGCATAGCGATCTACAAGGCTCCAGCTTGGCCCAGCGCAGAGGGGTCTCAGGCAGTGCCGGTTTACTCCTCGGCTCGTTCCCTGGCCGAAGTGAAGCTCGGCGAATAGCGGGGCCGACCAGATTCTTACCAATAGCCCTACCTGATTCCTACTTCGGGTAGGATTAAAGTATGAAAATCAGCTTGAGCCTTCCGGAAGAAGATGTGACCTTCCTTGACTCCTATGTCGCAGAGATGGGGTTGCCATCTCGGTCTGCTGCACTGCATAAGGCAGTTCGACTGCTCAGAGCCAGTGGGCTGGGGTCGGCTTACGAAGCTGCATGGCTTGAGTGGCGTGAAGAAAGCGAATCGGTATGGGAAACAGCGACTGATGATGGGTCGCTCTAGGTGCGACGCGGTGAAATCCAGCTGGTGAATCTTGATCCCGCGAAGTCTGGCGAGGCAAACAAACAGCGCCCGGCGATCATCGTGAGTAACGATGGTGCTAACGCCTCAGCCGAGCGAAGCGGTCAGGGGGTCATCACCGTGGTTCCAATCACCTCGAATATTTCTCGAATTTACCCGTTCCAGGTTTTGCTCCCAGCCGAGGCCACAGGGCTTCAGTCGGATTCAAAGGCACAAGCGGAACAGATTCGCTCGGTTTCGGTCGAACGACTTGGTCCAGTAATTGGCGAGGTACCGTACGCTCTGATGGAAGCGCTCGACGAAGCACTTCGACTCCATCTGGCGCTCTGACACCTGAGCAACAGCGTCCCGGTTAGGAGCCCAGGAACTGCCAGGCGATGTGCGTGACAAGTTCATCTCAGACAATAAGGCTGACCAAGCTCAGGCAAATGAATTCATCAGCTACACCAAAGACACCTGCTCCTAGCTGCCGTTAACTTTCTAGGCGGAGCGGGGCGAGAGCAGCCGGCACTGCGACTGCGAGCCAGTTCAGTGGGTCGCTGCACGAGGAGTCTGTGAGCGTTCGTCCAAGTGTCATCCCATGCAGCCAACTGGCATATGAGGTCGGATTCACGGTGCAGTTGATGAGTCCGCGCTGCTGCGCATCACAAATGATCTCCGCCATGGCGTCTACGAATACCTGTTGTGCTGAGGCAACATCAACTGCGAGTTCGTCTCGTGAAAGTGCTGCGGTAGCAATAATCACACGCTCCTTCCGGGCGGCGATCGTCGCTGGATCAGTAGCAACTCGGAGCAGTTCCCTTTCTAGGAAATGCAAGAACTCTTCCTCGGTCTGACATGCCCGTGCATCATCGACGACTCGTGCGTCTTCGGCCAGCAGGGTCCGTCGATACTGTTCCGCAGTCGCAGCGGCCAAGAGCCCCTCTCGGCTGCCGAAAAAGTGATACACCGAGCTTTTGGCAACGTGAACCTCGTCGACAATCGCTGGAAGTTGTGTGCCTTCCCAGCCGTAAAGTGAGAGGTGGCGGATAGCCACATCGATCAGAAGCCTCTTGGTGTCTCCGCTATCAACCTGGTTCTCAGAAGTCTCAGCACCCTCAGTAGCCTCAGACTCCATGGAGCGAGACTAGATGCACGCCCGGGAGTGCGCCCGAGTTCATAAAGATTCACCCTCTAATTCCCATATAGAACAAGGGTTTTGGTAGTCGGAATGGGTGATATTCCGGCAATATTCCAAAAGTGGATTGTTTATCCACTTTTCGTTTGCTGGGCTGTTTGAGGGCGAAACTTTTTGCCTACAAATAACGGAGGCGACACATGAGCGAGATGCATGGCGGAAGCAGAACTATCGGGGCGCTGAAGAAGAGATAACTTCGCGCGGGTGGGGCTTTTCTAGCCTTGGCTCTGATGGCCGGATTGCTGGGTGCTTGTGAGCTTGCTCCAGCGCCAGGCACCTCGAACTCGCCGTCAGGATATGTCGATGTGGTGACCGGTGGAGCGGACAGCGTTCGCGTTCAGGGCTGGACCTCAGACTGGAACACACTCAATCCAATTGACATTGTTGTCATGATCAACGGCGTGTGGGCACCTGGGGTGTTTACAGCGAATCTTCCTCGCACCGACGTAGCTGCTCGATATGGCCGAGGTGCAAACTTTGGCTACGACGTAACGTTTCCA
>CAMDAT010000165.1 GCA_945888825.1 Bifidobacterium breve
GCGCAATCCCAGTGAACATCAATTACCGCTACGTCACCGAGGAGTTGCGGTACCTCTTGCTCGACTCTGGGCTTGTTGTCTTGGTCTGTAATGAGGAGTTTGTAGATCGAGTCAGCAGCGTCGCCGCCGAGGTTCCTGCTCTGCGCCACTGCATTGTTGTTAGCCCGATTGTTGCAGACGCTGGGGGAGAGCCCCTCAGCCTCGAGATGCTCCCCGACGCAATCATCTATGACCAAGCACTAGCTGCAGCCTCGGCTGATCGCCCCCTCGTACTTGGCCGAGGCGACGACGATCTGTACTTGCTCTACACGGGTGGAACTACCGGTATGCCCAAAGGCGTTATTTGGCGGCAAGCAGATACGTTTTTTGGATGCATCGGTGGTGGTGACCCGATGCGGATGTCAGGGCCGGTCTCCTCGCCCGAAGAACTCCTTGAGCGAATCATTGACTTTGACTTTGTGTTCTATGCCCTTGCCCCCCTGATGCATGCCGCAGCGCAGTGGGTCTCGTTGATGTGGCTTCTCTGTGGTGCAAAGGTGATTCTGCATTCTGGTGGGTTTGACCCAGTCCAGATCTGGAAGACCGTGGACGTCGAGAAGGTGTCGATTATGACTGTGGTTGGCGATGCCATGGCCCGGCCACTAGTTGATGCTTGGGATGAGCAAGGTCCCTTCGAGATCTCGAGCATGTATTCGCTGTCGAATGGCGGTGCACCACTTGCCCCTTCGCTGCGAGATCGTCTGAGAGAGATTGCACCGAACGCCATGTTGACCGACGGGTTTGGCTCCTCCGAGACAGGTATCCAAGGAAGTCGGCGGTTATCCCCCGGAGAGGATCCCGGCAAGGGAGTTCGCTTCGATAACGTCGAGGCAGGGACCACAGTCTTAGATGATTCTGGCCACCCCGTTGAGCCAGGATCTGGAGTTGTCGGCCGAATTGCGCACTCGGGCTATATCCCCCTGCGGTATCACAATGCACCCGAAAAAACGGCCGAGACTTTTGTTGTCATTGAAGGCACCCGCTACGTCCTGCCGGGCGATATGGCCACGGTCGAGGCGGACGGTTCCATCACGCTGCTTGGTCGAGGATCTGTCAGTATCAACACCGGCGGTGAGAAGGTCTACCCCGAAGAAGTGGAAGCTCTGTTGAAGGGGCATCCCGCGGTGTACGACGTTTTGGTGGTTGGTGTTGCGGATGAGCGCTGGGGTGAACGAGTGACGGCTGTTGTTCAACCCACGAAGGGAAGTACCCCCACGCTCGAGGAACTCGACGCTCACTGCC
Source organism: Bifidobacterium breve (assembly GCA_945888825.1). Lineage (GTDB taxonomy): Bacteria > Actinomycetota > Acidimicrobiia > Acidimicrobiales > Microtrichaceae > IMCC26207. The sequence continues at coordinate 1,282 of CAMDAT010000165.1, forward strand.
GCGGCCAACTAGCGGGATACAAAATTCCGCGAAGTCTGGTTTTGGTTGAGCAGGTAGTGCGTTCGCCATCTGGCAAGGCCGATTACCGGTGGGCAAAATCAACTGCCGCTGCCAGTCTGGGTGAGTGAGTCAGTCTGGGCTAGTGAGCCAGGCTTAGCGAGTAGCGCCCTTTTCGCTTCGAACTGAGGTGAGCACGAGGAGTAGGACGCTCACTATCAAGACGATCGTCGCTAACACATTGACCTGCGGTGGGAAGGACACGCGGAAGGCGTTATTGACTTGAATGGGGAAGGTGGTGAACTCGCCCTTGGTGAAGTCCGTCACGATGTAGTCGTCTAGTGAGAGCGCAAAGCTGAGCAGGGCAGCGGCCACAATCCCGGGCAGGATGAGCGGAAAGGTGATTTTGCGAAAGCTACGCCAAGGCGATGCCCCAAGATCCATGGCGGCATCTTCCAAGGTCCAGTCAAACCCACGAACTCGTGCCTTGACCGTCAGCGCAACAAAGCTGACGCAGAACATCACGTGAGCAATGACCACGGTTGAGAAGCCAAAGACCACGTTGCGTCCTAAGAAGAGTTGGTAGAGCGAAGCTCCCAACACAATCTCTGGTGTGGTGAGCGGAAGCACCAGAAAAATCTCGATTCCGCGAGAGCCAGTAAAGCGGTAACGGGCAAGGGCGATAGCAACGAGCGAACCCATAATGAGGGCAATGCTGATGGACAAGACTGCAACTTCAAGGCTGCGGATAAATGCGTTGGTGAGTTCTTGGTCCTTAAACGGGTCCAGCCAGTTATTGATCGTGAAGCCATCCCAACTGATGTTGTATCGACCAGCAGGATCATTGAAGGTAAAAACGATGATGTTGATGAGGGGCAGAAACAGGTACAAGTAGACCAAGCAGGCGAAGGCAGTCAGAATCCGCCGCCCCCATCGCGACCCAGCACGCTGAGATGAGGTTGATCCCTTGCGTGTCTTGCCGGGTTGTTCTAGCTCGCGACTCAAATACGGAGGGGCGACACCCTCAGACATCACCATGCGGGAACCTCCGCTCTGCACAGATTCATACTGCTAGTCCTTCGGTTCCGAGGAACTTGGAATAGATCAGCACCATGGTGGTAATAATCGCCATCAGTACTAGCGACAGCGCCGCTGCTACGGGGTAGTCGAACTGCACTAGGAACTTGTCCTGCACCACGGTGCCGATCATGGATGTCTTCGGAGACCCCAGGTACCGGTTGTTCAGGTAATCACCTGCAGCAGGGATAAACACCAGCAGGCTTCCGGCGAACACACCCGGCATTGACAGGGGTAGCACCACCTTCTTGAAAGCCTGCCATGGTGTTCCGTACAGATCCGCTGCTGCTTCCGTTAGGCGGAAGTCGATCTTCTCAAGACTCACGTAGATGGGCAAAATCATGAAGGACAAAAAGTTGTAGGTCAGGCCTCCAATTACGCCGGCTGGGGTGGCGAGCAGTCGAAAATCCTGCGGAACAAACGGAATTGCATGGATGACGTTGAGTATCACTCCATCGTCTTTCAGGAGGGAGGTCCAAGCAATCGTTCGAATCAGATACGAGGTGAAGAATGGCACCACCACAAGTCCGATCAGCAGGTTCTTCCACCGGCCGCCTTGGGTGGCAATCCAGTAGGCCAAGGGGTAGCCAATCAGAATCGCTGAAATGGTAGCGATACCGGCGAACAGGAAGGAGCGGACAAATTGTGGCCCGTAGTCAGTGAAGGCAGAAGTGAAGTTTGAGAACTGCCAAGAAAACTCAGGGTTGGCAAAGCGGCTGGCCTTTGAGGACAGCGCAGTGCGAACCAGAATCATCACGGGCACCAGAAAGAACAGCACGAGCCACAAAATGCCTGGGCTGAGCAGGCCGTAGGGAGCCCACTTTCCTTTCCGGAGACCGCGATCGTCTGAGCTGGTATCGGCTGCCATCAGAACCTTTGATTAAGCACCTGTGATCTTGGCGAACTCAGCATCAAAGAGTGCCTCTTCTTCCTCATCGAGGTTGCCCCAAGACTGCAGGGTGGCCAAGGTGGAAGCGTCAGGGAAGACGAGTTGACTGTCAGCTAGTGCTGCCGCATCGCCGCCCATCTTGCGCAGTTCCTCTTGCACACCTTGAACGGGTGAAATGTACTGCACCTCGGCGGTGATCTTTGCTGCGTTCACTGGGTCGTAGACATAGTTCATCCACTCGGCTGCGCCTTCGACATTGCTTGCTCCAACTGGGATCTGCATGGTGTCAAACCAGAGGGTTCCTCCGGACTCAGGAATCGAGAACCCGATGTCTGGGTTCGAGGCCGAGAGCTGCACCACGTCGCCAGACCAACCGATGCAGGCTGCAAAGCTTCCTTGCTCCAGGTCGTCTACGTAGTCATTACCGGTGAATTGACGAATCTGCCCTGAGTCCACGCCTTCTTTCAGTTTGTCGAAGGCCGGTTGGAACTTTTCAAAAGTTGGAGTGGCCAGATCGATACCAAGTGACATCGCAATCAGGCCGATGGTGTCGCGCATTTCGAGCAGCATCCCAATCTTGCCTTTGAATGCCGGATCAAAGAGATCGTCCACAGAGTTCAGGGCACGTCCCGTTACTGACTTGTTGTATGCAATTCCTGCCATTCCCGCCTGCCATGGGAGGGAGTACTCGCCAGTGGGATCAGAGGGTGGTTTCGTCAAAGACTCGATCAGATTCGCAGAATTAGGAATCTTGTCCAACGGCAACTTCTCTACCCATCCCAAAGTCGTCAGGCGTCCAGCCATCCAGAAAGTGAGCGCAATGATGTCTGGGCCGATGGGCTTGTCCTGCGAGAGCAGGGGTTGAATTTTGGCGAAATACTCGTTGTTGTCGTTGATGCCCTCGGTGTACTTAATCTTCTGCCCTGAGGCATTCTGGAACGAGTCGAGTGTGCCGCCCTTGCCGTACAACTCTCCTTCGGGCTTATCGATGTAGAGCGTCCAGTTATCGAACCAGAGTTCATTGTCACCAGATGATGCATCGCCACCGCTGCTGTCGCTGCTGCAGGCCGCAAGCAGCGCCGGCCCAAGTGCCAAACCGCCGAGCGCCAAACCAGAGGTACCCAAGAATTTGCGGCGGCTCAGATCTGCCTGGCTTGTCGGGGATGGAGTTGAAATTCTGCGCTTTGTCACGGTTCTCTCGTTTCTGTTGTGGTTAGTTAGATTCGGTAATGCCTGCAGCTTCAGGATCTATGGCCTCGGGAACTAGGTAGGCACCCTCATAGGCCCAAGTCATATCGACTCGGGACCCAACGCTCAGTCTGGCTGGGTCATCCTCGGGGCCAAGGTGCGCAACTAGGGCTGCGCCCACATCAGTCTGCACCTCGCAGCGCACGACAGGCCCTTGGAAGACCAAGCTCGTGACGGTGGTGGGAATACTGCCACCGGCCACCCCATCTACGGGGGCAAAACTAGGGACGAGTCGTTCGGGGCGAATCATCAGCGTGACTTCTGATCCGGGCTGATGGCTTCGCCCGCCGCTGGGAACCCTGAACTGCGAGCCGGTGCGGGAGTCAACCGTAACGGTGGTCCCTTCGTGACTTCGCACCGTGACTGGCAACAGGTTTGCCGTGCCAATGAAGCCGGCCACAAACGCAGTGGTGGGCTGGTGATAAATCTGAGTTGGGGTGCCGATTTGATCAGTGCGTCCCTGAGTCATGACGGCAATGCGATCTGACATCGTTAGGGCTTCTTCTTGATCGTGAGTGACAAAGATGAAGGTAATGCCCACCTCGCGCTGAATTCGCTTGAGCTCAAGCTGCATTGCTTGGCGCAACTTCAGGTCAAGGGCGCCTAGTGGCTCATCAAGCAGGAGCGCCTTTGGAAGATTGACGAGCGCTCGGGCAAGTGCAATGCGTTGCTGTTGCCCACCGGAGAGTTGGTTGGGACGGCGCTTTGCATATTCTGGCAGCCGGACAATCTCGAGCAAATCAGTGACTCGCTTGGTGACGTCCGCCTCGGGAACCTTTGCATTGCGCAGGCCAAATGCAACGTTGTCGAAGACCGACATATGCGGAAACAGCGCGTAGTTCTGAAAGACAGTGTTGACGTTTCTCTTGTGGGGCGGGGTCTTAGAAACGTCGACCCCGTCAAGGAGTATCCGTCCCGCTGTGGGCTGTTCGAAGCCGGCGATCATCCTCAGTGTGGTGGTCTTTCCGCAACCCGAGGGACCAAGCATGGAGAAGAACTCACCCTCGGCAATATCAAAGTCGGCAGACTCGACAGCTGTGTACTCGCCAAACTTTTTGACCACGTTTTCCAAGCGAATCACTACATCAGCAGTGCCGGCCACAGCCGCACCGTGGCCGGGGGTCCCCTCCTCCCCGAGTAGCACTTCGTTCATTCGTGGTCTCCTGTAAAACTTTCTATTGGAACAGTTGCGAATTGTGATTTGAACAACGATGTTCTTGTTTAGTCTGAGCAGGAAG
>CAMDAT010000166.1 GCA_945888825.1 Bifidobacterium breve
GAATTCCCAGTGGTCATGGAGTTGTACGGCTGGTTCCCCGAGAACTGGCTCACTGGCGTACAGCAAGAGATTGTCGATCAAGGCAACGGCCACGAGGGGCGTGCCACTACCTCCGAGATGAAGAACCAGTACACCACCGAAATCCTTGACTGGATGCAAGGGATGCAAGAAGACGGCCTACTCAAGGCCTACCCGTATGCAGCCGGAATCGACCAGTTCTTGGCAATGGGAAACCAGAGTTCATCGATTCTGATCGACGGGTCACGGGCCATAACGACAGTCAACGCGATCGTCCAGAATTCCTATACCGGCGACGCAGTCGAGGGCGCAGGCTCAGTAGATAGCGCTGCGCTTGCGGGCCTTGACCTTGGTGTCGGGCTAGTTCCCGGCTTGAAAGCAGCCGGCCAAGGGGCAGTTTGGGGATCGGCCGCCTACCTAGTGGCCGGAACCGAAGATGCCAAGATCGCCGCCGGTTGGGACTTCATGAAGTTCTTCAACTCAACCCCAGTGCAGGTGGATTGGACCTTGCAAGGCTCGTACTTGCCGGTGTCCACTGCAGTTCAAGAAGATCCAATCATCGTGGACTATTTTGCCAACGACCCAGCCGGCAAGTGGCTTGGCGTTGCCAACCAGCAGTTGCTCGGCCTGGATCCAGACTTTCCTGGCCCCGTGATCGGCCCGTACAACCAGTACCGATCTGGAATCCACACGATGCTCGAAGGTGTCGTCCTTGGCGGGAAAGACCCCGCAACGGCGCTGTCCGAGTTCAACACAAAGTTCCAATCAGATCTGGATACGTACGCCAAAGAGGTGGCTGGCTAGCTCCGAGCCTTGGTCCTAGCAAGCAGAGTTCACCTTCTATTTGCGTGGAACCGTCATCTGTTGCCCGCCCGGCAACTAGTTTGGCGGTTTACTAGGTGCTGTAGATCAAACACGCCCGGACATAGCGCAAGCACAGGAGAACTGCCAGATGCAGAATCAGCCCAACACTCGCCCGCTCGGTTCCTCGGCGCCTCGGCAGGTCCGACCCAAACATCGAACACAACTCGGGGCAGCGCTGCTCTTAGTGCTCGCTCTGTTCGCACTGGCCTGCAGTAGTTCAGACAGTGGAGATTCTGCCTCGGGCAACACAAGCAACGGGGATGCTTCGCTGTGCCCCGTTGCTTCGCTGGATGACGCCGAGGGGCCCGTCAAGATCACGATCTGGCATGCCTGGATAGGGCTCACCGCAAAGACTCTTCAGAGCATTGCGGACTCGTACAACAAGAGCCAGACCAAGGTTGTTCTTTCGGTAGAGGCTCAGGGGAGCTACGAGGAACTCCTCAAGAAGTATCAGGATGCTCTGGGCGACCCGGCTTCGCTGCCCGACATTGTCTTGAGCGAAGACACCACCACCCAGTTCATGATTGATTCGGAGTCCATCGTTCCCGCTCAAGATTGCGTGGCTGCGGACGACGCAGCGGCGGCCATCTACGAGGACATCCTCCCTGCTGTCATCAGCGGGTACACCGTTGATGATGTGCTCTGGCCTGCAGCGTTCTCGGTGAGCCAGCCCGTGCTCTATGTAAATCAGGATCACTTGGCCGCTGCCGGGGTGGACTCAACCCCAACCGCTCTGCCCCAAACCTTGGCTGAACTTCGGGCAACCGCCGAAAAGATAAAGGCTGCAAGTATCCCCGGGGTGGAGCAACCACTGGTCTTGCGCGTCGACTCTTGGTACCTGGAACAGGCCCTCGCTGGCGTTGAACAACCCGTGGTCAACAACAGCAACGGCCGCTCGGGCTTGGCTACCGAGTCAGACCTGATCAGCGATCCGACAACCGAGGTCTTCCAGTGGTTCCAAGATATGCAAAAGGACGGCCTACTCAAAGCAGTCCCCTACTCCGACTCCTTTGGGCAACTCTTCGCTATGGCGCTTCAGACCTCGTCAATGCTGATTGATACCTCGACTGCAATCACCTCGGTGAACGCTGCAATTGAAGGCACGCTTACGAATGAAGATGTCGGGGCAGCTGACTTGGGGATTGACCTCTCAGCAGTAAAATTCGACACGCTCAAAATCGGAGTCGGGCTTAACCCGGGCCTAACCGAATCAGGAGTTGGCCAGATCGGTGGCGCCGGGTGGTACATGGTGAACGGTGAGGATGACGCCTCGATTGCAGCCGCTTGGGACTTTATGAAGTACTTCAACCAGACCCCTCAGCAGGTCCGCTGGACTCTTGAGGGCTCGTACCTGCCAGTGTCAGAGTCCGCTCGTGAAGACCCAGCCCTGCTTGCAGCCTTCACAGCCACTCAGCGCGGTCAATGGCTCTCGGTTGCCTCTGCCGGTCTCATGAACCTAGATCCCGAATTCCCTGGACCAGTGATTGGACCATATAACGAGTTCCGCTCCATCACCCGTGGTGCGCTTGAGAAGGTCACAACAGGTGGTGGCGAAGTCACAGCGACGATCAAGACTGCCAACACCGAGTTCCAAGCGTCCTTGGACCAGTACGCCAGTGAGGTTGGCGGCTAAATAAGATTGAGTCTGCGACTCATATCGCTGCAGAACCTGCCCTCAGGGTCTGCAGCGTTACGAACCTGCCGCCACTCATCAAGGCGCGGATACATGTCCGGTACAAGTTCCGGGCGAACTCGGCTGTCTTTGGCCAAGTAGACCCGCCCCTCGGCGGCCACCACGAGCTCATCGAGCTCATCGAGCAAGCGATCAAGGTTGGCGGCAACTGGAATATCGAGCGCCAGCGTCCAACCCTTTGTAGGGAAGGACAGAGGTGCAATATTGCCCGGACCAAAGCGTTTGAGCACTGCGAGGAACGAAGACGCTCCTGCAGCAGAGAGGCGCTCGACTGTGGTTCGAACTACATCGGTTGCCTCGTCAGGAACGGCAAACTGCCATTGCAAAAACCCTCGCTGCCCGTAGAGCCGATTCCAATCCTCAATCATGTCGAGCGGATGGAAGAAGGCCTCGATACTCGAGATGTGGTCCCGCTTCAGCTTTGGGGCCTTGCGATACCACAGTTCGTTGAACGCACGAATAGTGAGTCGATTGAGAAGCCCAGAGGGAAACAAGTCCGGGGGTGAAATCAGCTGATGAGGCGAGTATTTATACGGGTCAGCGCGCCCAGCGGCTAGCGCCTCTTCACGAGTAGCAAAGCGTCCCCGCTCCAGAATCGAACGCCCCATATGCGCACCAGTTGCAATGAGGTCAATCCAAGCGACTGAGTAGTCGTAGTACTCATCGCCCTCTCGCATGAGCGTCATAACGCCATCAAGGTCATCGGTGCGGTCTGTGTCGACCACCACAAAGCTTGACCCAATAGGCGTCATCTGTATGGTTGCATCCACCACAATGCCCGTCAGACCCATGCCGCCGATCGTCGCCCAGAACAACTCCGGTTCTTGTGAGGGGGAGAGTTCACGGATGGTGCCGAACCCATCGACCAAACGAAGGGACAGCACATGGCTCCCCCAGGACCCCTTGATGTGATGATTCTTTCCGTGAATATCGGCAGCGATTGCTCCGCCCACTGTGACTGAGCGCGTCCCAGGAGTCACCGGCACGAACATTCCGAGTGGAACAAACCACTTCATTAGCTCGTCCAAGCTGGTTCCCGCCAGCGCACGCACCTGCGAGCGTTCTAGGTCGACCTCGATAATTCCAGATCGTCCGGGTCCATCGAGTACCAGCCCACCCGCATTTTGAGCGCAGTCCCCGTACCCGCGGCCTAGACCCCGAGCCACGACTCCGCGACCGTTCGCAGCCTGAACCGCCTGCACAACCTGCTCACTCGTGCGTGCATGTACAAAGTCCGAAAGCGTGGGAGCAGTTCTCCCCCAACCGGCAAGTAGTTTCGGTTCGATCTCCAACTCGGGGCCCCTCACCGGTAAATGCCTATTGCTAACAAAGCTACCCAGATCACGCCCATCACCTGCATCAGCCGGTCATGCAGGATGACATCCTCGGGCGCTGAACCCTTGCCCTGGTCGACAAGTAGCCCGTACTGAAGTACTGCAATTAAGAAGGGAATAATTGAGATCTGCGCCCAGGGCGAAGCATCGGTGAGATCAGCCTGCTCCACTGCCCACAGGCAATAGCTGATCACTAGCGCTGCGACGGACACTGCCCGAAGGAAGCCTAGGTACTCAAGGCTGTACGCACCGAGTGTTGGCCGAAGCTCCGCTGCACGGTCTCCAAGTTCTTTCTTCTCTGCAAAGCGCTTCGCCGAAGCAATAAACAGCGAACCAAAGAGCGAGATGATCAAGAACCAGTCAGAAACATCAACCTCGGCTGCGAATGCACCACCCAAGAGTCGAAGAATGAAACCGGCCGAAAGGATCACCAGATCCAGAATTGGGATGGTCTTCAAGAACAGCGAATAACTCGTTGTGAGCACGGCATAGAAAGCAATCACCATGGTGATCTGAGGATTATCGAGCCAAGCAACGCCAAGGCCGCCGACAAAGAGAACCACTGCCATTGCAATGCCCAATGGGATCGGAACAACACCAGCAGCGATTGGGCGATTGCATTTCGTTGGATGCTGGCGATCCGATTCAACATCAAGGATGTCGTTCAGCAAGTAGGTAGCAGAGGACACCATGCAGAAAGCAATAAAACCAATGACGGTGAGTTTGAGCCGGTAGGGCTCAGTAATCACTCCAGCAGCGGCCGGCGCAACAAAGACGAGAACGTTCTTCGGCCACTGTTTTGGCCGACATGCCTTGAGCATGCCAACAGGCAAACTGGTTTTTTCAGGCGTCTTGGTCAACTGTTCTGCCACGACGCCCCTTTCCGGTCTACATCATGATGAGCCCGTGTGCCCGGTGAGCACACGCCTTAGTATCGCTCGCATTTGAGCATACAGAGACTCCATGTCTTTTCGGAATCTTTGAGGTTGCGCGAGGGGAAACCCCCGATGTTCAAGATGAGCTATCTCAGCGGGGCAGGCCCGGAAGAACTACTAGGCCCACCAGAATTCCAAGCTGCGCTGTTGTGGGAGGAGACCCAAGTTCGCCAAACCAGTCGGGAGGGCCGACCTGCCACCACGCAAAGCTCTCGGCAAAATCGCCGCACCCACTCGAAAAGTCTGCGCCGCCAGACCCAACGAACCAAGGGACTCCAGAACCAACCTTTCGAGCGGACATCCATGCTCTCCGGTCGCCATCATCAAAGAAGGTCAAGTCAACGGCATGACCAAGTTCGTGGGCCACGACGTGAGCCAGGCTCGTAGGAGTATCGCCAGCGCGCAGGTACACCTCGATTCGGCGATCATCGGGGTAGGTCATGCCGCGGTAACCAGTCCGTGAGCCAAGAAAACGCAGTTCCCAACCCTTCAAGGAGTTCTGCCAGTCGTACTCGATGAGCCCTAGCGCCTGAGAAGCCAGCACACGATCCTGAGGGGATGCCAGATTCTCTACAGCTTGAGCCGCTCCAGGCTCAATTACGGGCAGTGCGGGTTGGGTTGGAGTTGGCAGATCAGGAGTTGTTGAGGGTTCAGCTGCACCGCCAGACTCAATCCTGCCTAGCGACAGGCTGCTCGGAGGCGACTCCTTATTTTCTGTCGCCGGGGAAGGCTGAATGACGCCAGGATCCTGCACCGTCTCTGGGTATTCAGTTGCATCGGGTGCAGGCAGTTCGGCCGGCATGTTCCCGAAGGAAGGTTGCGCGCTGGAGGGCTCTTGACTGATTCCTTGGCTGGGATAGTTACCAATT
>CAMDAT010000167.1 GCA_945888825.1 Bifidobacterium breve
ATGGGGTCGGCGTGTGAGACGGAGACCACTTTGCCCCCGGGGTGAGCAGCCACGAGGCGTTGGAGTTCATTCCAGATGCGAGTCTGCATCTCGGTAAAGGACTCACCACCGGGGAATCGAAACCCGGAAGGGTTGTTCTGTACCTGAGACCACTCAGGAAGTTTGCGAAGGTCAGACAGTTTTGCGCCCGTCCATTCGCCAAACTCACATTCGAGCAGGCCTTTGGCACTTCGAACGCGCTGATTTGTAGCCCGGCCAATGGGCGCTGCAGTCTGTTGGGTGCGCTCAAGCGGGGATGCATACACGGCGTCAATCTTGTTGAGTTTGCCAATGCGATCTGCTGCCGCTTGAGCTTGAGCCCGGCCAGTCTCTGCAAGATCGAGTCCCTTTGCCCTACCTGGCAGCACTGCCCCCGTCGTTGAAGTCTGCCCGTGACGGACAAGCAGGATCAGTGTGGATGTGTGCGCTGGCTTGGCTTTTGAGCCGGCCTTGCGCGCGGTGCGGGTTGCCATTTCACTGATTCTAGGTCTGACTCACTGCGAATCGCATTCGCGAAACCTTCCTTCTGCGCGCCGAGCAGCGCGAGCAGAGATTGACTTCTTCGGGCCCAGCCGCTGTCGTTAGGGGATGCACGTTTCCATGACGGTCCCAACCGAGGACCTGACTCAGGCGAGAACCATCTACAAACAGCTCGAGCAACTTCGCTACGACAGGGCCTTTTCATTTGAGGCTAAGCACGACCCGTTTATTCCACTTGCTGTTGCTGCAGAGCACACCTCCACGTTGAAACTCGGAACTGCAGTAGCTATCGCATTTGCTAGAACTCCCATGACCCTTGCCAATGCTGCTTGGGATCTTCAGACCGTTTCTGGTGGAAGGTTTGAGTTGGGGTTGGGTTCACAAATCCAGCCACATATCGAGCAGCGGTTCTCGATGCCCTGGTCTCACCCAGCAGCGCGAATGCGTGAGATGGTGCTGGCCATTCGCGCTATCTGGGATACCTGGCAAAACGTTGTACCTCTGAATTTTCAGGGGAAGTTTTACACTCACACTCGGATGGTCCCCGCTTTCAACCCGGGGCCAAACCCCTTTGGGCCTCCTCCGATTTTGTTGGGTGGATTCGGGCCAAAAATGACTCAGGTTGCAGGTGAAGTAGCTGATGGGTTTTTGGTGCACCCAGTGAACTCCCGAAAGTCGCTATTGGAGTTGACCTTGCCAGCACTCGCCGCCGGAGCAGCCGCTGCAGGGCGCGATGAGAACCAGATTGAGGTGATCTGTGTGACCATTATTGTGACGGGTCGCACCGAAGAGCAGCTCAGCCGCAGTCGGGAGGCCGTTCGCACCCAGCTAGCTTTTTATGGCACGACTCCTGCGTACCAGTCAGTGTTTGAGTTGCATGGCTATGGGGACCTCCACCCTCACCTGAAGCAGCTAGCGAGGGAAGATAAGTGGAGCGAGATGGGAGCGCTGATTGATGACGAACTACTCGAGACCATCGCCGTAGTCGGGGAGCCATCTGAGATAGCAGACAAGCTCCGTTCCCGATTGGTTGGAATCTCGGACTCTGTGAGTTTGGTCAATAATCGCGCTCCCGACCCCGAGAACTTTGCCGAGGTAGTTCGAGACTTGCAGACCCCAGCGCCACACTGACTGCCCGATAACTCAGCAGTGAGCTGTTGAGTTACTGAGTGGGGCAGTGGGTCGGGTAATTGGTGGGGTAGTGGGCGGGGTAGTGAGTCGGGCAGTGGGCGGGCCTAGCCGAAGAGCAGTTCGTAGTTTGCGCCGGCACGCAGGTGATGCCCGCCGTCAATCGGCAGGTTGACCCCGGTGATCCAGGAGGATTCGGGTCCAGCTAAGAAGCGGACCGCCTCGGCGATATCTTCGACTGTGCCCACTCGAGCGATTGGCATGTTGGCGATGTAGTTGTCCAAGAGTGCGCCACCCGCCGTTATGAACTCCATGAGTTCATCGTCAACGATGCCGGGTTGCACGCTATTGACCCTGATTCCGTCTACGCCAAGTTCATCCGCGGCGCTCTTGCAGAGCATGTCGATTCCGGCCTTTGATGCGCCGTAGGCCCACAAGAAGCGGTGCGGGAACGCTCCCGCCCCCGAAGACATTCCGATGATTGATCCACCGCCGTTGGCTCGCATTGCTGGAACGGCGCATTTGATTGAAAGCATGGTGCCGACCAGGTTGACATCAACGGTGGCTCGCAAGGCGTCTGCGTCGGCATCTGCAAATGGCCCCATGTGCATTGACCCGCCTGCGTTCGCAAACAAGATTGCTAGGCCGCCGGTAGGTTCGGCGGCGAAGGCCACAGCTGCGGCAATCTGTTCGTCAACAGTTATATCTGCCGCAATATGGCGGATAGAGCCACCCGGTCCCACTAGGGGAGTCAGAGTCTCAACTGCGGCGATCAGGCGCTCTTCGTTGCGACCGCAGATGGTGACATGTGCTCCATCTTCGACCATACGAGTGGCGGCACCGAAGCCGATACCGCTACCGCCGCCGGTGACGAGCGCTGTTTTGCCGGTGATGCTGCTGGGACTTGTGGGGGACATCTGAGACTCCATTTCAGATAGTGCGCACGGACTTGGTGTGCGCAGACAGTTCGCAGATGGCCACTGCGAATACTAAGTATGCGTGATGCTGGGGTGGTGCTGTTCGCAGTACCCTTCGCAGGGCCTTGGCCAGGCAGGCTGTCTAGTTTTTTGGGGCACCTCGAGAGTCACACGGAAGAGTTTCACCTGGGTAATCGGCTTCGTAAGCCAGTCCGATCTTTGTTGCAGTTTTTGCCATTGACTCAGAGTTGACTCGTAAAATTCCCGTAAACGGTTCTTCGAGTTGCTCAACCAAAAACACAGTGCTGCCGAGTAGCAGGGCAAAAATCATTGCTAGAGGAATAAGGATTCGCCTGCTCATATCCGGTACAGCGAAGGAACTGACCGCTAGGACCACGCAGAGAACAGCGCCGATCATCAAAATCAGGGTGAGCAGCGGCAGGTGCGGCGCGGCGTCGTAGTTGCGGGAGTTTCTCGCCTCGGTCTGCAGACGGTTGAGGCCTACCAACTGCCCGACTACCGGCGAGGGACCATCCAAGATCTTTGGAATTTCATCGTCAAAGGTTTGCTCCCAAGCGTCAACCTGCGGGGCGCTCTTCAAGGAACGCATTGCTGGCCAATCGAAGGCCACAACTGCTCGGGCGTAACACACTGATGCTGCCTGAAGCGGTTCCCCGCGACCATCGGGAAGGAGAGCGGCGTTCTTGTACATCTGTTCCACTGCGCCAGCCTCGACGTTTGACTGTTGGTTTGCGCGCTGGAATGTCTGGGTTGACTGAGCGATGACAATCGCTCCGAGAAAGACAGTCAGAGTGATGATGGGTGCAAGAATGGCTTCTATCTTGATGCCCTGAAAGTCGCCCTTGTAGTGCTTGCTGACGCGTGGCCGCACGAGAAACACGCCGATGAGAACAAGGGCGATGACCACAAAAAAGATCCAAACCATTCAGTGACGGTAAGACGGCGGTTGTGTAGAAGGCAAAACGAATGCGGCCACTACCAAATTTGCTGACTTACAGACCTCAGGCTTCACTCTCGTCTATTCATGTCGTCTTAGTAGCAATATATTTATTTGCTGGAAATGAAGTAAAAAGTTTTTAATGTGATAAGCACCGCTTTTTCTGCAACTATTGTTTTGTGGAGAATGAAGTTCCAGAACCAAATAATTCAGATTCCGCCCGTAGCGTCCTGCGGGCAGGCATTGCGATCTTGGACCTCCACGGGGAAGCCGATCTCCGGGTGCTGGACGTAGCTCGCATTGCTGGAGTCTCTGTTGGCACAATTTATTCGTACTTTAATAGTCGAGACGGATTAATTAAAGCTGTTCGAGTCGAGCAGTATCGAGAGTGTTTAAGCGCGGAACTCTCTGTGTTTAGCTCCTCACTTGAGTCGGCGAACACGGTCGATGAGGTTCTAGCGGCGATGCTCTTGTTCTGTGGGTCCGATGGGAATGTGAGCGGCCTTGCGGCACGTTGGATGCGCCTTGAAGTGCTGGGGTCAGCGCGGCGCAGGCCGCAACTAGCCGTTGCCTTGGCCGCGGAGAACATGCTTCACATAGATCGCGGAGCCAAGAGCATAGAGATGCTCCAAGAGCGAGGCCTGATCGATCCCAAGATTGACCCTCAAGCCCTCATGGCCTTATTTGACTCATGCTCAATAGGCTCGGTCAACATGGACCTTCTCGCCGGCACACTGGCTGACCAGAAGCAATGGAAAGCACTGACTGACAAGGTTCTCCGATCTGCAGTGCTCAATCTGTAGCAAGGGGAGTCCACCGAGGACTCCAAGAGCGCATGCATGTAAGGGCGCATGCGTTTAGGAACGCATGCAGTTAGGAACGCATGCAGTTAGGAACGCATGGTGCCTTGACCCGAGACCAGCGGTAGGTCGAGTACCGACAGCAACCCAGGTTTGGCTGCACAGACTGCAGGAATCGAGTTGACGATTCGTCCGGCAGTTCCGACGAGTCCAGCAGTGTTGTGATCTCCGTCGTCGCCCATCATCTGCAAGTCCAAGGTGTAGTTGGGGTTACCAGTCACAATGACGCGATACCCGGAAAGCCCCGCAGGCTGAGGCCAGTCAGGTGCGATGTCATCGTGGAGGCGGGTGACATGCTCCAAGATGATCTTCGCTTCACCGTTGACGATTCCTTGCACCTCAAAGCGAATACCTGCAGTGGTGCCAACCTCAATGACTCCGAAGCCAAGGTCGAGGCGTTCTGTTGCGGGGACGCGTTCATGCACCTCTCGCAGTTCGGTGACTTCAACGCCCAAACCTGCTGCAATGGCTTTGACCACACCACCCCAGGCAAAACTCAGCACACCTGGTGTGAGTAGCAGCGGAGTGTCCTCTAGTGACTGACCGAACCCCATCGTGCCAAAGAGCACCTCGGGCTGAGCGTAGGTGTCGTAGTTGACGATCTCCATGACCCGAACGGTGTCTACGTATTCGCAGGTTCCGGTGAGCACAAGGGGCAAGAGGTCGTTGGCAAACCCAGGGTCAATGCCAGAGGTGAAGCAGGAGGTGCCGCCCTCGATGCAGGCATCCTCAAGCGGGCGACGCATGTCGAGAGCAAGGTGGCCAGGGTAGATCAGCGGAACCACCGAGGAACTCACCACGTTCGTGCCACTGGCCAAAATGCGTGCCATGTCATCGATTGCCTCGGTGGGTCGCAAATCCGCAGTTGCGGTGTAACAGACGCAGTCGGCACCCAGACTGAGCAGCTCGTCAATGTCGTTGGTGGCTGCGACGCCGAGCGGCTCGATTCCCACAAGCTCACCGGCATCCTTGCCGACCTTGTCTGGGCTGTGGACCCATAGTCCTACGAGCTCGAGCTCAGGGTGATTCGCGATCAGGCGAGTGGCATGGTGGCCTACGTTGCCGGTACTCCATTGGATGACGCGATAAGTCATGGTGTCCTTCTGATGGTTCGTCAAGCTTCTAGGTGGTCCTCACTATCGCACGGCTACTGCTCATCGCGTCTGCAGCGGAAAATCGACAGTATGTGTCGAAAAACCGCTCCAGACGCTTGCAGAGGCGAGCTATCCGATCGAGTTTCCGTACATCCAGCCAAGCGGATCGCTGATGAGTTCGAGGCGTTCGCCATCGGGCCCAAGAAAGTACAGCGAGGTTCCCGACTGATGGTCGTA
>CAMDAT010000168.1 GCA_945888825.1 Bifidobacterium breve
GTTGCCGAAGCCCCAAAGGACTTGAACTTGAGAGCAAGGTCAGCCGGCATGACATCTGCGCCGCTTATCCAGACCCGAATCGAACTCAGGTCGGCATCGACAGCACCTGCTTCTAATAAAGTCCGATACATCGCTGGCACCCCGATAAATGCTGAGCATCGGCGGTGCTCGATAATCTGAAGGGTCCGTCTCGGCGAGAACCTCTGCATGAAATAGATGGGAATCCCTGCCACTGCGGGGCCCATGAGAGCAACGAACCCCATGATGTGCGCTACTGGTAGGGCCAAGACGAGTTCGTCGTTGCGCAGGGTGAACGGCCACATTGCGGCCATCGAGACCTGCCCAACTAGCGCCTGATGAGTGAGTTCTGCACCCTTTGGTTTACCTGTGGTTCCAGAGGTGTAAAAGAGCGCTGCAACATCTTCAGGGCCTGGAGTTGCAAGCACTGTTGACCCCTCGACCACAGGCAGTTCATCGGGAGTACGAATCACTAAACTGGCGCCTGAGTCAGCAATGACGTGATCAACCTCGGCCTGGGACATTTGGGGGTTCACTGGCGCCGGCAGCCCACCGGCAGCAGAGACAGCTAGGCACAACATGAACTGATCAATCCCATTGGCAGTTGCAATCACCACGGGGCGGCCAGGTTCGCTGAGCGTTCGAATAGCTCTGGTCCAAGCAGCTACCTGTTCGGAAGCTTGTTCGTAGGTGATCCGTCGAGAAAGACCTGTCTCGTCCTCTTCGGTCACGAACAACTTCTCACCGTGCATCTCGGCAAGACGCATCATGAGGTCAGCAAGGGTGGCCGAACGCCGAAGCGCCAAATCGGCACGGCCGAGGAAGGAACGGGGAATGGTCATGCTTTCTCCAATGGTGCCCAAGACAAGAGCAGCCGTTTTTCTCCAACAGAGCCAAAGTGAACTACTGCCTCGGCTTTATCCCCTGCGCCCTCGACCATCAAGATGACGCCTTCGCCCCACACGTTGTGGCGCACGTCATCACCCACCTTGAAGTTCAGTTCATGGGCCTTTGTAGGCGAGGGTGGTTTCGGTTTAGCTAAGCCAGATCCGCGCCCCACCCCTGAGCCGGTATCAGACCAAGAGGTGGACTCCCATGTACTAGATCGGCCACCGCTGCTTCGCTCTTGGCGGGTTCGACTCGAGGAGGATTCTTCGATCAGTCCGCTCGGAATCTCGGTGATAAATCTGCTCGGCGGGTTGTATTGCGTGCTGCCATAGAGCGTGCGGCACCAGGCGTGGGATAAGAAGAGTTGTTGCCGCGCACGCGTGATTCCTACATAGCAAAGGCGCCGTTCCTCTTCGAGTTCCCCCGGGTCAGTCAATGCCCGCAGATGCGGAAACACGCCCTCCTCGACCCCCACCATGAACACCACGGGAAACTCCAACCCCTTTGCAGCATGAAGCGTCATCATGACGACTCCAGTCTCAGATGGGTCATCAGGGTCTGGTAGCTGATCGGTGTCTGCCACTAGGGAGACCTGCTCCAAGAAGGCATCCACGCTTGGATACTCGCGAGCCATTCCCACAAGCTCTGCAAGGTTCTCGATCCGCGAATCGTTTTCGACGGAGCGATCAGCCTCAAGCTCGGCCAAATAGCCAGATCGGCTCAGTATGGAATCCAGCAATGCTGCAGGGCCGGCTGCTAGCTCTGTGCTGAGGTCATCGAGCAATGTCAGAAAGGATTCAATGCCCCGAGCCGATCGGGGCGAGACCCCGGCGGCGTCCCAGTTACGCAAGGCCTCTACAAAGCTCAAGCCATGTGACCTCGCATATGCATCTAGGCGGCCAACTGTTTGATCACCAATGCCCCGCTTGGGAACATTGAGCACCCGCTTTAGGTTGACTTCATCAGTGGTGTTGACCACTGCGCGCAAGTAGGCCATGGCATCTTTGACTTCACGTCGGTCGTAGAACCGAGTGCCACCCACAACCCGATACGGGATGCTGCCGCGCAGGAACTGCTCCTCGAGGACGCGACTCTGAGCGTTGGTGCGATAGAACACCGCCATGTCTGACCAACGCTGATCGCCGCCGCCATGCAGGCGTGTCAGTTCACGACAGATCCACTGGGCTTCGTCCACCTCGTCCTCGCCCTGGAACTTTGTGATCTTGTCTCCTGCACCAGTTTGGGTCCAGAGGTCCTTGGGTTTGCGCGCCGAATTATGCGAGATCACTGCATTTGCAGCATCGAGAATGTTTTGAGTTGAGCGGTAATTCTGCTCCAGAACCACAACTGTGGAGTCGGGAAAAGCGGTCTCGAAATCCAGCAGATTTCGCATATCAGCCCCACGGAACCCATATACGGACTGATCGGTATCACCCACCACGCACACGTTTCGATGCTGTTGGCCAAGCAGCATGACGAGCTCGTTTTGCACGCTGTTGGTGTCTTGATACTCATCTACGAGCACGTGTCGAAAGCGTTGCTGGTACGAGGCCAACACCTCTGGTTGTGTTCGCAGTAGTTCAACAGCTACGCACAGCAGGTCATCAAAATCCATTGCACCAGCTCGCCTCAGCCGAAGCTGGTACTCGGCGAACACTTCAGCAATTTTGCGGTCGTAGATAACCGAGGCCTGCTCGGTAAACGACTCCACGTTGTGGCCATCGTTCTTGGCAGCTGAAATAACCGCATGAACGGCCCGTGGGGGAAACCGCTTGGAGTCAATGTTGAGGTCTCGTAAGACATAGCTCGTCAGGCGAACTGCGTCTGCGTGGTCATAGATCGTAAAGGCCGAGGGGTACCCCAGCAGTTGTGCATCACGGCGAAGCATGCGCACGCAAGCTGAATGGAAAGTTGAGATCCACATTTTTTGTGCCACGGGGCCGATAAGTCGCCCAATACGGTCCCGCATCTCTTGAGCTGCTTTGTTCGTAAAGGTGATAGCCAGAATCTGATGCGGAGAGACCTGATGCTCCTCAATCAGATGAGCAATTCTGTGTGTGAGCACCCTGGTCTTGCCAGATCCGGCGCCGGCTACCACTAGGAGGGGGCCATCGCCGTGTGTGACGGCCTCGAACTGTGCTGGGTTGAGCCCAGCGAGCAGGCGGTCAGGTGACATTGGATCAATCTTAGTTGCGCGGGCTGACAGCGCTTGCCCGCCCGCTGAGGGCAGACCTGCACCAGATCGGTGTTGTGGTAGCCGCTACCGAGCCACTACCCCGCTAGGCGCTGATCCAGAAAGTCCAGAACTTGGTTGAGCGCTTCTTGGGTAGGTTCGCCGGCCTGATCCACTAGGTCTTCGGTCAACACAGAGTGCGCAGCCCTCTTGTGCCCCCACTGGTTCCCGGCAGAGGAATCAATCTCTACCCCAATAAAGCTGTCGCCAAGATGCTTGCGGAGCGAGGCGAAGCGCTCAGGCGGTGCAGCAGGATCGCCAGTAAATCGAAGCCCAAGAACGCATAGATCGTCTTTCTGAGTGCGCTCAATCACGATCTTGAGATCAGCGGGTGAACACCCAACATCTGCACGGTGCTTCTTGCCGAGCGGCAGCGGAACTGAAGGCTGCGAGAGCACCGGAGCGAGCATCGCCGGCTCGGTAGACATCGCCAGAGCAAACCCCCCTGTAAAGCACATCCCCACTGCCCCCACACCTGCTCCACCACACTGCTCGTGGGCATGCCGGGCGAGCGCACGAAGCCAGTCAATGGCTGGAGGTGTGGATTGCAAGGCAAATGCTTTGAATTCTTTTGAGACACAAGCTGGGGCTATTGACTTGATGATTCCCGCTGGGGTTCGTTCGGCACCGGGGGTACCAAACAACACGGGCATAAAGACGGTGTGTCCACGCTCAATCACCCTCCGGGCAAAATCCGCGACGAGCGGAGTGATTCCTGGAATCTCTGCCATCACAATGACTGCAGTGCCACTGCCAGCGCGGTACACAGTGCGGGTTCTGCCACCAAAGGAGAACAACTCTTTGGTGAAATCATTGAGCGGGTCTGTAGCCATCTACAGAACCTAGCGAATCTCTGCTTAACCGACCCGGCCAAAGCTCATGGTGCCACCAATGCGGTCGATAGGCGAGATCTTGACTACGTCACCGGTATGGGGTGAGTGAATCATCTGACCGCCACCGATATACATACCCACATGTCCCACGGGGATTCGATGAAAGACCAAGTCTCCGGGCTGCAGTTGCTCGCGGGTAATCCGCTGAGTTCCTGCACGCTGGGCACCCGAGGTGCGTGGCAGCGAAACCCCGACCTGCGCCCAAGACCACAACATCAGGCCAGAGCAATCAAAGCCGCTCGGTGAGGTACCACCCCAGCGATACGGGGTTCCAAGCTTAGATTGTGCTGCCGCAATTGCTCCAGCCGCTCCAGAAAGAGGGGCGGAGGCAGGAAGCGGATCTTGAGTCGGGGCAACAGCAGGCGGTGGTGATGAGGAAGGTGCAGCCGCAGCGGCTCGGGCCGGCGGATTTGCTGGTCCGGGTTTGGGAGCGACTCGATCAGTGGGCTGGCCTTGAGCGGCTTGGCCCTGAGTGGCTTGGCGCTGTGCCTGCGCTGCGGCTTGGGCTTTGGCTGCAGCCGCTGCTGCGGCCGCCGCGGCTGCGCGCTCTTGTTCGGCTTCGACTGCTGCTCGGAGTTCGCCCTTGGTGCTATCGAGCAGCTCCTCTTGGCGATTCACGCTCGACTCGAGTTGAGAGACCACCTTTGCTTGCTGGCCCTTGCGAGCTTCGAGCTGAGTCCCTGACGCTTTGAGTTGTTGCGTCTTTACATCAAGGTCCTGCTGATCAGCAGTGATGGCATCGGCAAGCTGAACGCGATCGCCCTGAAGCAGCTCAAGCAAAACCTGCTGATTCACGGCCTCATTTGGATTGGCGTTGCCAAAGGCAACTTGATTTTGTGCCCCGGCGCCCACATAGGCCTCGACGAGATACCCCGTTGCCTGCGCATGGCTGCGGTCAAGGCGCATCTGGGCATCGGCAACAGCTTGCTCATTGGCCTGCTGTTCTTGTTGCAAACCAGAAATATCTTCCTGGGTCTGCAAGTACTCCTCATTGAGCTGATCTGACTTCTCTTGCAGTGCATCAAGTTCGGCCGCGACCTTGGCTGCTTTCTCACGCAGGCCTTCAACACTTTGAGCTCCAACGTTGCTGCTCGAGGTAACGAGCCCAACCGTGACAACGGCTGCGACAACTACCGTCGCAGTCCGGATCGGCCTGAGCAGCCCAGAGAGGGTCCAAGAGGTGAAATGCATTGTGATTAGTCAATCACGCAGAGCGAAATGTTACAAACGCGTTTCAGTTTGCCTACAAATTCCCTCAGAATGACTTATTCACGCCCGCCGCTATTCCCATTCGGCGCTATTCCCATTCGGCGCTATTCCCATTCGATGGTGCCTGGGGGTTTTGAGGTGATGTCATAGGCCACTCGGTTGACCCCGGGTACCTCATTGATGATGCGAGAGGCCATCTTTTCGAGCACGTCATAGGGAATCCGCGCCCAATCTGCAGTCATGGCATCCTCGCTTGTGACAGCACGAATGATGACGGGATAACCGTAGGTTCGCTCATCCCCCATGACCCCAACAGTGCGAATGTCGGGAAGTACTGCAAAGGATTGCCAGATTTCTCGCTCCAACCCAGCCAAGCGAAGCTCTTCTCGCACGATTGCATC
>CAMDAT010000169.1 GCA_945888825.1 Bifidobacterium breve
CAAAATGAGCCATACCCCAAGAGCTTCGCCTGTTCTGCAACCTCAAGGCCAAGCTGTAGGCCAAGACTCTGAAAGCTCGCGAACGTGACTCCGATAGCGGGAGGGTTAGTTTGCATTCAAGACGGTACCCCGCGACTGTGCTGAGCCATCGCAACTGCTCTGAGGCAAGCCGCCTGGTGCACAATCGCATGGAGTAGCTAAGCGACTGACGCACGCAGTAGCTGCGAGAGCATCTATCAGGCTCAGATTCGAAGAAGTTTCTGAGCAATCTCTGTGAACTCTCCGTAAAGCGGTCGTTTTATGTCCTAGGGCGCTGGTACCTTGGAGATTGTTCGCTTCGGTCTCCCGAGGCGGCAGAGCGTAGGAGGCAACATGACAGAAGTTCTCGAAACAGAAACTCTTGCAGCAGCAGTTCTGGAAACGCCCACGATGCAAGAAGCGCTGAATCTTATTGATCGAGGCTTGAGCGATGCTTCTGACCGGTCGCTGGTGTCGGCCGTAGAGTTCACCGACCTCTTGCTAGATGTCCGCAGCATTTTGGTTCGGATAGATTCCGCTTCTCACGCGAACTGAAGCGGGTCATCAGCGCTAACTCGCTGAGTCACTGACTCAACAACTCACTGAGGCAGCAAATGACTGGCTCAACAGAAGTCTGGCCGCTGACGATTCATGCCGACTGCGCTAAAGAGCCTCTCGTAGGCATTGTCTAATTCTTCGAGCAGCAACTCTGGTTCGCTCACTGCAGCAGGATCAGCTGCAAGACCAATAAAGAGCCAGCCGTGATACGACATCGTGGTCAGGTTGAATGCGGTTCCTGCAAGGGGGCCAATCGGGTAGTTGGCTTGCATAAGTGCCCCGCCAATAAAGAGATCAAATGGTGCCGCACGCACGTTGGAGCAGACGAAATCCACTGAGTGTGCAAGGTGTTGCCCAGAGCGAAGGATTGCTGCGGGGGGCAGCATTGCAGCGGCTTGGGCTGCTGTATCCATCGACTCGATGGCCCGTTCGCTGCGAACTGTTGCAACGATGCTGTGAATCTGGGTCATCCGATCGCTGGGGTCCATGCTCCCCGTCGGAACCAACATCTGGGTAGGACTAAAGGCATTGCCACCAGCGGATCGATCATGTCGAGTGCTGACGGGCATGGAGACTCGAAGTTGTTCTACGGGCTTTCCTGCCGCACGGTGAATTTCACCGGATGCATCGGCTGCCCCGGCAATGAAGAAGTCGTTCACGCTGCCACCAAGCAGGTGTGCAGCGGCTAAGACATCTTCGAGATTGAGCGTGGTTGTACCAAACCACCTGCCAAGGGAGCGCTCTGTCCACAGTGGTGAACGGCGGTGACCAACTCGTGCTTGTCGTGCAGCCGAGCGGACAGCACCGGCAAGATCAGCAGTGCGCGAGGGGATCGAGGCTGCTCCGTTTGCCACTGACACCAAAGGTGCTGAGGCACGTGACCACCATGGCTTGGAAGCTTCATGAAGGTCGGGAACAGAGTCGCTGCTGCCGGCGGAACCTTCCCCTGTGGGTTTGGGTGATCGAGTTGACTCCCGAGCGCCTTTGCGGGTTCGCGGCACAGGCAGGCGCTCAAAATCTAGGAACTCGATCGACAACACGATGCCACCCTCGCCATCGGTGATGGTGTGGTGCAGTCGCTGCAGCATCGCGGATCGACCACCGGTGAGACCTTCGATGGTGACGAACTCCCAAAGCGGGCGCTCGCGGTCAAAGGGCTGTCGGCTAAGGGTGGCCACTAGATCGTAAAGTTCTCGCTGTGAGCCCTGTCCCCCTAAGTCCATCCAGCGAAGGTGGTGGTCTAGGTCGACCTCAGGGTCATCCACCCACTTTGGCAATTCCCAGGGCGCGATGCTCGTAACCACGCGTTGGCCAAGCCGGGGAACATTGATGATTGCTTGTTCCATACGCTTGCGGAATGCTCGTCGGTCTACCGCTTGGTCAAAGATCGTCAAGTTTGCGAAGGTCGAGGAGAGTTGTGGGTCTCGCTCCAACTCCCACATGAGGGACTCAAAGCCGCTCATGTGTTGTTGGTCAGAAGGAGTCGAAGCCATATGAGAGAGGGTAACCAGTCGAGGCCTAGAACGCTCTCAAAGCTTTAATTTAGACTTAGCTGAGCTAAAAACGGCTGGGCCAAAACCGCTGAGCAGTTCGGGCAATGGTGCGCCCCGCGATCAGGCCTGCCACCACGTCACTGGCATGGTGTACCCCAACATGAACTCGACTCCAGGAGACACCAGCGGCGAGCATCCACCAGAGCGGAGCCATACCTAGGTCTTCTGATAGCAGTGTGGCTGCGCATGCGGCAGCCGAGGCGTGACCGCTCGGAAAGCTCGAGGTCTTTGGCGCACGAAGTTCGTGAGGATGATGCTCCTTCGCGATCGGGCGCTCACGTTGGGCAATGAGCTTAATGGGGCCGTTGATGAGAGCTTGCTCGGTAGCAATGATGGCGCTGCGCCGAAAGGCTCGCCGCCGCCGGGCGGGGCTTGCAGTCATTGCATCTACGGCGTTGATGCCATGCCAGAGCAAGCTGTGGTTTGCTGCTTGCGACAGCGCATAGAACAGGCGATCGGCTGGAACTGAACCATGTGCAGTCTTTGCGATCTGATCAGCCGCTTTGTCGAAGCCTATAACTAGCCCGCTCTGCAGAACCCGGGTTGCAAGCCCCCGTGGGTTCGCGCTCATGTGGGTGCCAGTGTCAATGCCATAACGAGATGCTAGAGGCCAGCGCTGACGGCAGCGAGAGCGGATCGAACTGCTGCTGCAACTGTGACTGGATCCTGCAACGGGCCAAAATGCCCAAGGGCTGGAAACTCCTCAAGAGTCGAAGAGGGAAGGGCCTGCGAGATAAGCGGTGCTAGGTCAGCCGGCCCCCGAAATTTGGTGTGCCCTCGCGCTACCGTGACTGGGCAAGCGACTTCGCCAAGGTGGGCAAATGCGCTGTGCCGGGCTCCCATTTTGTAGGTGTCCGCTTCAATCTCGGGCCGACAACGAAGGGTGATCGAGCCGTCAAGGAGTTGTTCAAACCCGTATTCCACGTAGGCTCGAAGCGCTGCCGGGCACAAGTCGCTCAGGGGCGGTTTGGATGCAAAGTTCTCTTCTGCGGCGCTGCGAGAAGAGAACGTGTCTCGTCGGCGAAGAGCCGAGGCGACTAGGGGATTGCTCGAAGAAATATCCTGGATCTTCAATCCTGTTGGCTCGAGACCCGAGTCTTGCATCGGGAAGACAATCGGTTCATATACCCACAACCCACTGAACGTACCCGGGCGCATCTGCTCGGCGAGAAGCAGCGAGGCGCCTCCCATGGAGTGACCCACTCCAAATGGCTTATTCAGGCCTAGTGCGTCAACCACCGCTAAGACATCTTCAGCAGTCCCTGACCAGTCCATGCCAGCAGCGGGAATGCTGGACAGGCCATGTCCTCGAAAGTCCAGAGATGCGCAGTGGTACTCCTGGAGGTGATCCGTTACTGGTGCCCAGACTGCGGCGCAGAACCCCGTTGCGTGGGCAAAGAGGACAGATCGGTCGACAGTTCCCGCTCCGCCGGGTTTTCCGAGGTCATAGGTAGCAATCTCAACCCCAGAACTCGACAGCGTCCGAGTGGGCTCTGGGAGGGGGTGAAATTCGAACGGGAGTCTGCTGGGTTCTGACACGGGTACAGACTGTCATCCTTACACTGCCCAGTTGGTGCGCTCTTGCTAAGTCGTAGGGGCGAGCTACAGTAAGTGTCAGCATTACTACTCTAAGTGGGAAGGTGTTCGAGCTTGCACGGCTCTGGGAAAGATGACTGATCCTTCGCATGTGGCGGCGCCAGTAGTGAAGGCCGAGACGGAGTACTCCCTGCTTCGTCGCGCTGCGTTTGCGAGCATGGATGCCGAGTCAATATTGACGGCCGAGTTTGATGCCGATGGACAAGTCGTAGATTTTCGTTTCGCTGTGACGAATGTGGTTGCCTCACAGGTGTTGCGCAGACCCATGGTTGAGCTTCTCGGCCACACAGTGACCGAAGTTTTTCCCTCCTCAGGGGCGAACCTGGTCAGGATCTGGGCAGAGTGTCTGGCCTCGGGTGTTGCAATGCTTGAAGAGATCCAGATTGATACCGATACTGAGCATCCACGCTGGATTCGCCAGCAGGTACTCCCGCTCGGAGACGCGATTGCAGTCACCTCTCACGACATTACTGACCGTCGCCGAGCCGAGGCTGACCTGCGGTCCTTGGCCCACCAAGACCCGCTGACTGAACTACCAAACAGACGCGCTGCGCTTGACGGGATTTGTGCCTCCTTAGAACGTCATGGCCACGGGTCGCCAACCACGGTGCTGTTCGTTGATCTGGACCGCTTTAAGACTGTCAATGACACGTTTGGGCATGCAGGTGGAGATGAACTACTGCGACAGATAGCTGCGCGATTGGGCTCTGTCCTGAGAGCCGAGGACATGTTGGCCCGCTTTGGCGGTGACGAGTTTGTGGTGTGTCTTGATGGGTCGACATCTCCACAAGGAGTGAGTTCAATCATTGACAAGTTGGTTGATGCGCTGCGCGTGCCTTTCAGAATTGGGGACAGTGATGTTGCGATCTCGGCGAGTATTGGAGTCGCTACGAGTCACCCCGACTGGTCCGGCACCATCGATACTGCCAACCTTCTCGTACACCAAGCAGATATCGCAGCCTACGAAGCCAAACGTCAGGGACGCGATCAGGTAGCCATCTTCGATGAACGCATAGGTCACCGAGTTGACCGTGCCGGCATGATTGTCAGGGAACTACGCAACGCCCTCTCGGAAGGCCATCTGGAGGTGCACTTTCAAGCGCAGGTTCAATTAGAAACCCGGAGGCCGGTTGGACTCGAGGCGCTGGTTCGATGGAACCATCCAGAGCACGGGCTCCTGAGCGCAGGAGAGTTTTTGCCGCTCGCTGAGGATGCAGGGCTGTCCGTGCCCCTCGGGAGATGGGTGCGACAGCGCGCAATGGAGTCATGGAAGCGCAGCCTGGGCTCACTCCCCTCGGACTTGACGGACAAAATGATCCTCTGGTTCAAGGTTTCGCCAACTGAACTGCAGAGCAATTTCATAGCTTGGCTCGTTGCCGATGCAGCAGCAGCCGGTTTCGCGCACTCCTCCATTGGAATTGAAATGGAGGCGGAGTCGCCCGAGGCAGTTTTTGCGATCAAGAAGCAAACTCTCGGGGAGCTTCGCGACCTTGGTTTTAGGATCGCACTGACAGAAGTCTCGGTGAATCATGCCGGGATCTCGGCGCTCCACTCCGTCGCTGCTGATGTCATCAAACTAGAGCGAGTGGCTGTCACCCAGCTGGGGGAGTCGGCGGGTTCGACCCGAACAGCGCTCCTCGGGGTTCTCTCAGTTCTGGGCTCTCTCAGTACGGAACTGGGTATGCAACTGTGCGCAGGCGGCATTGAGTCTGAAGCACAACTTGCGCCACTACAGGATCACGGGTTTATCTCTGGGGCTGGAGATCATCTGGCGCCGGTTGTGTCAGAGCCAGACTTAGTTGAGGCTCTAGAAAATATGTTTG
>CAMDAT010000170.1 GCA_945888825.1 Bifidobacterium breve
CTCCTCGACTGTGCGAGGCCAAGTATGAAAGCCCTCGTCGTCGACTACGAGATTGCTCGGTTTGGTGCTGCATTGATTGCCAGCACGTTGCGCCCCAGCACTCCAACGCGCCTCGGTCCGCTCAAGCTCAAAGAACTGCCTCAGGCCGACCTACCGAACGCCGAGTGGGTACGGATCGCGCCCCGCATGGCTGGAATCTGCGGTTCGGACTTGGCAACTGTGCACGGGCAATCAAGCCGCTGGTTTGAAACGATTGTCTCATTCCCATTTACTCCTGGCCACGAGGTCGTAGCCGATGATCCCAACGGCCAGCGGGTGGTTGTTGAACCCGTGCTCGGCTGTGTGGCTCGAGGACTGAGCCCGCTATGCACTGCCTGTGCTGACGGAAGACTCGGCAACTGCGAGCGAATCACACACGGCTGTCTCGAGGCCGGACTCCAGACTGGATTCTGTTGCGATACCGGCGGCGGTTGGTCAACCGAGATGCTTGCCCACCCAAGCCAGTTACACCCTGTTCCTGACGAACTCAGCGACTCGGATGCAGTCATGATCGAACCAACTGCCTGCGGCCTGCATGCAGCGTTAGCGGCCGATGTGCAGCCCGATGAGACCGTGGTGGTGATTGGTGCTGGCACGCTAGGCCTGACGACCATTGCGGCACTGAATCGCTGGTCACCACCCAAACAATTGATTCTGGCGGCCAAGTACGCCCATCAACAGAGCTTCGGTCGAGAGTTCAGCACGGCCTGCGCCAAAACCACGGTGGTCTGCGAGCCAGCGAAACTGATTCGAGTCGTGCGGAGCACGGTGGGCACACACCTGTTGAGCTCAGAGGGCTCAGTGCACCCTGAGGACGACCCGTACAGCCGACTGTCGGGTGGTGCCGACGTGACGATCGACTGCGTGGGAAGCGCCGAAAGTCTTCGCACAGCCCTTGCTGTGACTCGTCCGGGTGGACGCGTGATCATGGTTGGCATGCCCGGCGTACAAACCGTGGATCTCACCCCACTCTGGCAACGAGAAATCTCACTCACTGGCGCGTACACCTATGGAACAGAATTAATCCAAGGCACACCGATTCGTAGTTTCGATCTGGCAGCCGAACTCGTTGCCGCAGCAAATCTTGGGCGCCTTGTTTCCGCCACCTACCCGCTGACGCGCTTTCCTGAAGCCCTCGCTCATGCCAGTAGTTCAGGTAGCCGCGGCGGCGTGAAGATCGCCTTTGACCTGCACTCCCCCGATTACCCCGCAGCACCCATGCTCTCGACAAGGAAGGCGGCTCGACGTTGAGCCAGCAACCGCGATCCCATCAACCACGATCAACTTCAACGGGCAAGTCCGGATCGGGCCAGCCTGCACAGCGTCGCGGCAAGCAACTTGCTGCCCCGCGACCCGGACTAGTTCTTGATGTCGACCGCTCCACGCCACCAGTGTTGTTGCATAGCGGGGAGCAGTTCCGTCTAGAGCGCCTGCCCGCAGGACGCAGCCGCATCATCTACCCGCCCGAGCCACTACCCGGTCTTGAGCACCCTGATGAAGCCATACGCGATGCGCTACTCAACCCGGTTGATTCTGACCCGCTGCCAGCGCAACTCTTCGCCGGCATGAAACTCACCATTGCGTTTGACGACATCTCGCTGCCACTTCCCAAGATGCGGCGACCCGATATTCGCCAGCGTGTTATTGAAGCCGTACTCGACCTAGCTGCCGATGCGGGAGTGGACGACATCCACATCATCGCAGCCCTTGCACTGCACCGACGGATGACTGAATCAGAGCTGCGGTACTGCCTTGGCGATCGCATCTACGACGCGTTCGCTCCCCGCGGTCAGTTGTACAACCACGATGCTGAAGACCCTGACGGCATGGTCATGCTGGGTGAGACTCGCCACGGTGAAGAGGTGCAGATGTCCAAGCGGGCAGCTGAATCTGACCTGATCATCTATGTGAACATCAACCTGGTCTCAATGGATGGTGGGTGGAAGTCAACTGCCACTGGGCTCTCTGGATACCAAGGCATTCGCCACCACCACAACGTCAAAACCATGCGCAATACCAAGTCCTTTATGGACCAAGAGAACTCGGAGTTGCACCGCAGCAATTGGCGCCAAGGTGACGTGCTCAGGTCTGCAGGAATCAACATTTTCCAGATTGAGACCACAGTCAACAACGACTTGTTTGGTGATGGGCCACTCTCGGTGCTTGCAAAGCGCGAATGGGAATGGTCAGCGAAGGATCGGGCCACATTCCTAGGTGTAAAGACTGGGCTCGACCGCCTTCCCCCGAGCAGTCGTCGAAGGATTCTGCATTCTTGGGAAGCACCGTATGCGCTGACTTCTGTGCATGCTGGCGAAGTCGAGGCAGTTCACAAACTGACCACGGCCGAGGTGTACAAGCAACAACTTGTTTCAGTTGAAGGCCAAACCGACATCGTCTTATACGGGCTTCCGTATGTGGGTCCCTACAACGTCAACTCAATCATGAATCCCATTTTGGTGATGTGTTTGGGGCTTGGCTACTTCTTCAATATGTACAAGGGCAGGCCTGTGGTTCGTGAGGGTGGCGTGCTGATCATGACGCACCCGACGACCAATGAATTCCACCCCGTGCATCACCCCTCGTACATTGATTTCTTTGAGCAGGTACTAGCCGAGACAACTGATCCGATTCAGATTGAGCAGCGGTTCGAAACCAGCTTTGCAACCGACGAGTGGTATCGGCATCTGTACCGAACCTCTCACGCGTATCACGGGGTGCACCCGTTTTACATGTGGTACTGGGGCAGTCACGCACTGGAACATCTGAGCCAAGTCATCATCGTGGGTGGAGACCCAGCGACGGTTCGGCGCTTGGGATTCAGGCCGGCATCTACCTTGGCGGACGCACTTGAGATGGCCTCGGATGTGCTCGGTCCAGACCCCACCATCACCTATGTCAAGAATCCGCCGCTCGGAATGGCTGACGTGACATGAACAGGGCTCACATGAACAGGGCCGTTACGTGAACAGGGCCGTTACGTGAAGGTTCAGGTTCCCAATCCGCTGAACTGGGTGCGCGGGTTGGGATTCCCCTATACCGCTGCTGCTACCCCTCGCGGAGTGGAGCCAGTAGCGCAGGCAAGCAAGCTTGGAGATTTTTATGACACCGAGTGGGCGCGTTCACCGCTCGCTCAGGCCACCCGTACTGCTGCGCTCGAAACGGTAGGCCGCGCAGTTACCTTGGCTGCGTGCAGGCCACAGGTTCGAAACGCTGATCGAATCGATGTCCTCAGCGGACCCGCAATCTTTGTTGCGAATCATCAGAGTCATCTGGATACAGCACTTCTGCTCACCACCATTCCAAAGCCCTGGCGTCAGCAACTCGTGGTTGCCGCAGCGGCTGACTACTTCTTTGATACTCGCCACAGCGCAGCCCTAGCGGCTTGGGCCTATGGTGCCGTTCCAATGGAGCGCAACAAGGTGAGTCGTCGCTCGGCAGACCGTGCTGCCGGGCTGCTCGCTGATGGATGGTCGCTCCTGATTTTCCCTGAAGGCGGAAGATCAATGGACGGGTGGGGACTTCCACACAAAGGCGGTGCTGCGTACCTATCCGTGAAGTGCAGTATTCCGATCATCCCGATTCACCTTGAGGGCACTGGTCGTGTGTTGCGCAAAGGAAGCAAGACGCTGAACCCCCAAACAGTTGTGGTCAACATTGGTGCTCCGTTGCTGCCAGCGGATGGCCAGGATGCGCGCAGCTTTGCCGTGAGTATTGAGCAGGCCGTTGCTGAGCTCGCAGACGAAACCAGCAGTGATTGGTGGAGCGCACGCAAGCGGGCAAGCTCAGGAGAGACCCCGAGTCTGGCAGGGCCCGACCATGACTCTTGGCGCCGTGACTGGACTTCACCTGAGCACAAGCCTCGTGCGACTGAGCCCCGGAGTTGGCCCAACTAGCCCAGAACGATCAGCAGTTCGCTAGCTGCAGCGATCCGCTAACTCGGCTTTGCAGAACACCGTGAACTCCCCAGCTTGGGTTCCGACTACCCATTCAGGGTCCTTCTTGAGTTGTCCCGTGAGCTTGTCGGAGGTTCGCCAGATCAGGACATCGCCCTTGGAGCCGGCCAACGACTTCTGCCAGCCATCGCTCAAGCGCAACATGTTCACATAAGCCACCATGGTTGCGGCCCCAGGGCGATCATCAACCCACGTATTTGCCTGTTCCCCGTACCGCCACTCCAAATAGTTGCCAGCAAAATCGTGAGTGGTCACGCGAGTGTCGTTGCCAACTAAATCGCGTGCTTCCAACCAGTCAACAGCTGCCACGGGAAACGCATCGAGTTGGTAGCTCGGACCAATCAGGCAGCGCGCACCCGCCGCTAAGCAGAGCAGCAGACCGAACCCGCCGACTGCCTTTGCCATTCGACCCGAGGGCAGCCCAACGGTTCCGATTCCGCGTAGGCCAATTGCAGCAAACGGCAGCAGTGCAACGGCTGCAATGGGAACGAGTCGCAGCCCAGAGAACCCAAGAAGCACGAGCAACCCAACCATCACCGTCATGGCATAGCGACGTTGCCGTATGCAGCCGAAGATGGCCAAGATGGCAATGGCAAGCATCATCCACAACATGGGTTCATCGAATCCAACCCGGCCCCACTCCTGATAACTCTGCAAGGCCTCACGCTCGATCGGGTCGCCAAATTGCTTGGCAGGTAACAGCAGCAGCGCAAACCTGTCGGGGTAGAGCGCACCGCCGATCACCACTCCGAGCACTGCGGTTCCGGCAAGTGCGAACTGCTTTGGCATCAGCTTTCGCGAATCAATAGTGGTGGCCACCAGAAACATCCCCAGCACGATCAAGCCGTAGAGCCAAGACCCGTGAACGTTGACCCATACGGCAAAGATTGGAAGCAACCACCAGGGGGATCGACCTTCTTTCCAGACCAGAACCATGAGGGCCAGCAGCACAAACCCAATCAGG
This sequence comes from Bifidobacterium breve, assembly GCA_945888825.1. Taxonomy (GTDB): domain Bacteria; phylum Actinomycetota; class Acidimicrobiia; order Acidimicrobiales; family Microtrichaceae; genus IMCC26207. The sequence continues at coordinate 4,957 of CAMDAT010000170.1, forward strand.
TGCGGCCGACCATTCAGAAAGCTCAACAGGCAGATAAACCCAAGCCCAGCGGGAAGCAACACTGCGAGCAGACCGGGCAGCGAACTTCCGTCTTGCGTGATCTCAGCAGCCGAGGGCGAGGCTGCGGCGACTAGCTCAGTGGCCTCCGAACTTGCAGCCATGCGCACCAGCAAAGCCCCGAGCAAGCCTGCTAACGCAGCAGTCAGCAAGCGCAGCCCGGTTGCTCCACCCGCCCAATCAACAGCGCCTAGAACAATCGACCACCAGTAGCTCGGCACTGGGAATGCTGTGCTGGAATATAAGAACGGGTTCTGCTGCGGAAGGCCGCTATCCACAATGAGCCGACCCGTGGCCAAGTGGGTTAAGAAACTGTTATCCGAGATGGGCGCCGCCGCTATCAGCGCCGACAATCCAGCGAATACCCACATAATCGGCACATAGGTGCCCGTGGTGGGCTTTGGCTCCGATACAGCTAGCTCGGCATCGCTCGTGGCAGGTGCCGGCACTGGCCTACATGCTCTTCTTGAT
>CAMDAT010000171.1 GCA_945888825.1 Bifidobacterium breve
AATTGCCATGCCTGTCATGGGGACAGCAGCAATGATGGTGTTTCCTAGGCCCCAGGCGCAGACTGCGACCAGAGCGGCAGTTAACCCAAGCGGCGTAGCGGATGCACCGGACTGGTGGTTTACCTCCGGGCTGCTGGGACCACCACTGCTGGCACTACCAGTGCTGCCAGTGCCGCTGCTGCCGGTGACCCGGCCGACATTGCCGCTATTAGGCACAGCGGGGGAAGGGCCGGCGGATGGCATTTGTGAATGGTAGTGGTCAGCGGGTTGCCCCCTAGCCAGAGGTGTTCGGCCAGATCAGACCGATCGTGAGCGCGCAAGCTAACTTGAGAGCCATGAGTGAGGTCACCATTTTTCATAACCCGGGCTGCAGCACCTCGAAGTACGCAGTTGAGCAGGCCGAAGAGGCCGGGGTTGATTATCAGGTCGTGAAATACATGCTCAAGGCAGAGCGCCCAACAGAGCAACAACTCAACGAGATTCTTGACAAGTTAGAAGATCCGCCCACGGACATTGTCCGCCGTGATGCCAACTTCAAAAAATTGGGATTGACCGATGAGATGGTACAAACCCGCGAGCAGGTCCTTGCAGTATTACTTGAACATCCGGCTTTGCTTCAACGGCCGATCTTGGTGAAGGGCGATCGGGCAATCATTGGACGGCCCAAGAGCCGGGTGCCGGTTTTCTTGGGTGTCTGAATATGGGAGAGTTGCCGCCTTAACCAAGTTTTGTATGCGGCACGCCTTGCTGGAAGGCCTAGTCTCGAGGGCACTACTAGGGCGCTTATTGTCAGGGCCTACCGAAGTCGTTGAGGGTGAAGCAACATGACAACGTCACGGCGCTCACTGCGCTCCCGATTCTCCACCTGGTGGTGGGAGATCTCGTATCGGGTCGGACCCAACCTGTGGGTCACTCCGCTGCTGATGTCGATTGGCTCTGTGCTGCTATTCGCATTCTCCATTTGGGTCGATCGGCACTTTGATCTCATGTCGAGTTGGTTTCCCAGCGCGCTGATTGATGACTCAGCAGATGATGCTGCGATTCTGGTGACGGCCCTGCTTGGGGCAGTCGCAACGGCTCTAGCGCTGGTTTTTTCAACCAGCATTCTGACGTTTTCATTGGCCTCGACACAGCTCGGACCGCGCTTGATTCGCCGGTTTATGAAGGACCCAATAACACAGATCACTCTTGGTGCATTTCTGGGGACAGTGATCTTCAACGTACTGACCCTGTCGGCGATTCGAAGCTCTCCCGGCAGCCACCTTCCTGCCTTCAGCGTGGTTCTCGTTGAGCTGCTCTCGCTGTGTTGCTTTGGCCTGCTGGTGTTTTACGTTCATCGAGTCGCGTCGACAATTCAGGCACCTGCGGTGGTAGCTGCGGTGGTCAAGGATTTAGGAAAAGTCCTTGCAGAGGGGTCTGCCACTATGCGGGTCCTGCTGCGCGAACATGATCCGGAAAAGGTTTCTGCGGTTGTCGCTCAGAGTCGTGAATCGGGTGCCCCGATAGCGGCCATTCAAACTGGATACGTTGAATTAGTTGATGTCGAACGGCTACTCGAGGCAGCAGATTTGGATGACGCGGTGATTGTGCTGAATCGCCGGCCGGGGCAGTTCACGCAACAAGGTCAGATTCTTGCTTGGGTGAGCCCAAGTTCAGCAGAGGATCGCTTGCAGAAGGTTGTGGCCCAGGCCGTAGAGATCGGAAGGTATCGGACGCTGCGGCAAGATTTGGAATTTGCTATTGCGCAGGTGGTCGAGATCGCGCTGCGAGCGCTCTCTCCGGCAATCAATGACACCTATACCGGCCTGACTTGTGTGGATTGGCTCGGGGCGGCGATGGTTCAGGTCGGGACTCATCCAGAGCGCACGGGAGGCATCTGTAGTGCGGATGGAACGGTGCGGTTAGTCGTTCCGCCTCTGAAGTTTGATCGCGTACTGAAGACAGCCTTTGATTTGATCCGTCAGTCTGCTGCGCACAACGTCGCAGTGCTGATCCGGATTCTTGATGCGATCTCTGCCATGGCGCCGGTGGTTCGTCCGGAACACCTAGTTCCGCTCAGGAAGCATGCGGAGTTGGTTATGGAAACTGCAAGGGCGGGCAGCTTTGTGAGTGGTGATTTAGAAGACATTGAGCAGCGGTATTCGCTAACAGTGACCTGCATAGACCTGGCCGCCCAAACGGCCCAAGCGGCCCAAACGGCCCAAGAAGCTGCTAGCTGAGGCCTATTTCTGCCAGAGTCACTGCCCGGCCCTCGGCCAGAGAAGTCTGAGCTGCAGCGCCCATCGCCACTGACCACAGACCATCGGTAACCGTAACGAGCGGTGTAGTGCCGTTACGGATTGCGCTACAGAAATCAACATGCTCCAAGTAGCTGGCTCCGTGATGTGCGCCGAGGTAGCGGACTGATTCCTCGGCGCCGATCTGCTCCGAAGTTACGGGCCAACCGGTTGATCGTGACCCCACAATGAGTTCGGCCTGCCTGCCGCGTGCGAGCTCCATGAAACCCGGAATTTTGACCTCCACTTTGCCAAGGTCACCCACCGCTACGAGTTCTTGTTCGAAGGCCGATCCCTCGGCGAACATGGACAGGTCAAGAGAAGCACGCGCACCGTTTTCGAACTCCACAATCACGAAGGCATTATCCAAAATATCTGGTGTGCCTTCTGGGTACCGCTCATCAAGGTGGTTGACATCTTGGGCCCCCGAGGCCATGACACGGACTGGTCGGCTGGGAATAGCGACTCGCATTAGGTCAAAGAAATGGCAGCACTTCTCCACCAGGGTTCCGCCAGTATTTGCGCTAAAGCGGTTCCAGTGGCCCACCTTGTCGAGGAATGGAAACCGATGCTCGCGAATCGAGAGCATCCGAACCTGACCAGTCGCGCTCTTCGCTGCAGGCTGAGTGCCGGCCTTGCTCACTCCGAGTTCCTGCAAGAAACGTTGCACGGGTGGCATATAGCGATACTCGAGTCCCACCCACACAATCCCATCATGGGAATCGGCAGCGGCCTGAACATGAAGGCAGTCTTCAACTGTGGTGCAAAGTGGCTTCTCGATAAGCAGATGAAGCGAGGTCTGCCAGAGCGGTTCAAGTACTGACCGATGCGTGAAATTGGGTGAAGAGATTACGACTGCGTCGAGTGACTCCTGTGCCAACATCTCCGCCACTGAAAGATACGAGGAGACCGCCTCGCCCGCGAGTTCTTGCGCCACACCGAGCGAGGTGGCATCTGGATCGGCGATCGCTACGACGGTGGCACCCGGCAGTGCTTGCACATTGCGGATGTGTTCTTGGCCCATCATTCCAACTCCGATGAACCCATATCGGATCTGGTCTGAACTGGCTGGCGTTTCGCTCATGGGCACAGTGTCCCCTATGAGCTGAGTATGGTGCGAGCCAATGATTCCTCAAGACGGTACCGAAGCAACCATAGGACAGCCCGCAACCATGCGAATACCTGCTGAAATGCCCAACAATCGGCGACTAGGCAGTTCCGATCTACAAGTTGGACCGATTGCGTACGGGTGCTGGCGCTTAGCCGAGGGTGATTCGGTTCAGGCTCGAGGCAAAATCGAAGCGGCACTAGATGCGGGTTGGAATCTGATTGACACCGCCGATATTTATGGCTTTGACGGCCAGGAGGGTTTCGGACGGGCAGAGTCATTACTCGGTGAGGTGCTTACTGAGGCGCCTGCCCTGCGTCAGCAGATGGTGCTGGCAACGAAGGGGGGAATCCGACCCGGGGTGCCCTATGACAGCTCGCCTGAGTACCTGCGCTCTGCATGTGAGGCCTCGCTGCGAAGACTTCGTGTCGATGTCATCGACCTCTATCAAATACACCGGCCAGACACGCTGACGCATCCCGAAGAGCTAGCAAGCGCCTTAATGGACCTACACGACCGGCAACTGGTGCGCGAGTTCGGGCTCTCGAATGTCACTCCAAGTCAGCTGGGGCTTGTGCAGAGTTTTCTTCCGAGGCCGCTGGTGTGCAGCCAGCCCGAGTTCAGCCTGTGGAACAGCGAAGCTGCACGTGACGGAACTCTGGATCAGTGCATCGAGATGGGGTTGACTCCGTTGGCATGGAGTCCACTTGGCGGAGGCAGAGTGAGTTCTGAGAGCGCACAGGCCCAGCCCACTCCCGCACAACAGGTGGACAGTACTGAGCAACTCCTGTCACAACTGGCGAAGCACTACGAGGTCGCACCGGCTTCGATTGCGCTGGCCTTTGTACTGGGGCATCCGGCAGCGCCGATCCCAATTCTTGGTACGCAGCGAGTAGAGCGGATTCACCAAGCCGCCGAAGCTTTGACCGTAAAGCTGAGTCGCCAGGAGTGGTACTCGCTGTATCAGGCAGGCACGGGGGAGCAACTTCCATGAATATTTCGTCAAGCCAGAACAGAGCAGAGTTTGCTTGGTTCTCGGCCTTATGTGATGACGATTTTGAGCAACTCGGGGTGGCAGCTCCGCACCTACAGAGTTCATTTGAGCACTGCGCAGAGATTGTGCGAACGGCGCGAGATCAGGGGTTTGACAACATTCTGCTGCCTTCGGGTTATCAGCTCGGGATTGATGCTCTGGTTTTTGCCGGAGGGGTTGCTGCAGAGGTTCGTGGCCGAATGCGCTTGCTGACTGCCGTGCGGTGCGGCGAGTTATGGCCACCTCAGATGGCTCGGCAACTAGCCACTTTGGATCAGATGCTCGGCGGTGGACTCACCATCAACATCATCTCGAGCGATCTGCCCGGAGCAGCACTTGAATCCGAGCCACGGTATCGGCGAACTGCAGAGGTGATGAGCATCCTTCGGCAGTTGCTCAACGGCCAAGAAGTGAACCACCACGGAGAGTTCTTTGACCTTGAGGTTCAGGCACCGCGGGTCTCGACCGTGTCTGGCCGCTGTCCTGATTTCTATTTTGGCGGCCACTCCGAACCGGCGCGCAGAGTCGCCGCTGAACATGCTGATGTGTTTCTGACTTGGCCCGATACCGAGGCTGCAGTGGCTGAACTCGTAGCCGATATGAGTGCCCGCGCTGCTGCGTTCAACAGGACTCTGCGCTTTGGGTTTCGAACCCATGTCATTGTTCGTGAGACCGAGGCCGAGGCAAAGGCTGCAGCTCGCTACTTGCTAGCCGGACTAGATGAGCCAACGGGCACAGAGATTCGTCAGCGTTCCTTGGACAGCAACTCGGCCGGAGTGCGTCGGCAGGCGGAGCTTCGTGAGGGCTCCGATGATGAGGGTTATATCGAGCCTGGTCTGTGGACAGGAATCGGGCGGGCAAGGTCAGGGGCCGGGGCAGCGCTGGTTGGCGACCCCGACCAAATCATTGCCAAACTTCGGAGCTATCAGAAGCTTGGTGTGGACTGTTTCATTCTCTCTGGTTACCCACACATTGAGGAGTGCAAACTCTTTGGCGAATATGTGCTGCCAGCCTTCCGGGCTAGCTGAATTACTGGGCAAATCTTTCAAGTCCAGCGCAGTTCCCA
>CAMDAT010000172.1 GCA_945888825.1 Bifidobacterium breve
CAGAATCTCGGCTGCGATCTTCGGGTGATTCGGCACAGAGATTGCCTTGCCGATGTCATGACACAGGGCGGCTACGACCACCTGATCGTCAGCGCCTGACTGCTCGGCCAGCGTCGCGGTTTGCAAGCAATGAGTCAGTTGGTCGGTGCCAAACCCGTCGGTGATGCTTGACAACGAGCGCAGCAGATCAAGCACACGGTCTGCGACTCGAACCTGGTTCTTTGACGTCTCGGCGCCGATGACCGCCCACTGTTCGGGGGTGGACTCGTCCATGCGTGTAAAAGTTGAAGCCATGCAATAAGTATGGCTGCTTTTTGGGCATCGAATCTGAAATCTGGGGCTGATTGTTCACAAAGGTTTCGGCGGGCCAAAATGAAACCATATGCATTCCCCCACAATTGAACAGAAGATTCTTCCTACGCGCGCTCAAGTCCGAGAGGTGATTCCCGAGGAGTGCTTTCACCGAAGCACAGCGCGTTCCTTGGCCTATCTGGCAGGCTCCTTTGCCCTAGTAGCAAGCCTGGTGATTGCTGCGGCTGTCTGGTTACCCATGACTTGGGCCTGGCTGCCGGTCTGGGCGCTCTATGCGGTGGTTACTGGAACAGCAGCAGTGGGCTTGTGGGTCGTCGCGCATGAGTGCGGTCACGGCGCATTCTCAGCCATTGGTTGGCTGCAGGACACAGTTGGATATGTCCTCCACTCGGTGCTGTTGGTTCCCTACTTTTCTTGGCAGCGGAGTCATAGCGTTCATCACGCCAAGACCAACCATCTTGACGAGGGCGAAACCCATGTCCCGGGTCGGGCAACGTTCCATAGCCATTCAAGTTCCGAACGCTCCTTGCCTAAGCATCCAAACCTTGCAGCCGTAATCGCAATTTCGCAGGCGCTGCTCATTGGTTGGCCTGCCTATCTTCTTGCTGGTGCCTCAGGTGGGCCGAGTCGAGGTAAGACCAATCACTTCTGGCCGATCCGGCCGTTCTCTACTGAGTTGTTCCCTCCACGCTGGCACCGTCGAGTGTGGGCATCAACTGCTGGAGTCCTTCTGGTGCTAGCGGCCCTTGTGGCGTGGTCGGTTGCGGTGGGCTCTGTGGTGCCGGTGTTGCTGCTCTACGTGGGGCCTTATTTGGTGGTCAACGCGTGGCTCGTGACCTACACCTGGCTGCAACATACCGATGTCAAAATCCCCCATTTTGCAGACCCGGATTGGTCTTGGATGCTGGGTGCGTTTCAGACCGTGGATCGCCCTTACGGCAAGCTGATCGACCTGTTGCACCATCGCATCGGCAGCACGCATGTTGCTCATCACATCGACCACCGAATCCCTCACTATCACGCACAGGCGGCAACAGAAGCTATCGCTCAAGCATTTCCTGAGTGGTACCGCTTCGATCCGACTCCGGTACCAGCGGCGCTCTGGCGCGTGGGAAGAGACTGCGTGAACGTAGCGGACACTGATGGCGGCTGGTATTTTAGCGATCCCCACTGAGCACAGTCTTGTCCGATGCTGCTAATAAAGGGGCATGAAGACCTCTGCTGACGGCACCACGGTTTCTGTTTCTACTGCTCAGGGCGCCCTTCGGGGTGTATGGAATGACCAGATTGCCCGCTTTAGCGGGGTGCCCTTTGCGCAGCCGCCGATAGGTGAGCTCAGGTTTCGGCCACCTGTTGCAGCCGAACCATGGGAAGGTGAGCGTGACGCAACCGGGTTCGGACCAGTCTCTGCGCAGAATCCCTCGCTCATGGACTCACTATTTGGTGGCGAGTCTGAGGAGTGGTCAGAGGATTGCTTGTACCTCAACGTCTGGACTCCGCAACTCCCAATCCAAGACGAGCCAACGACTGGTTCTGGCCTTGCGGTCATGGTGTGGATCCATGGCGGCGGATTCGAGATGGGTTCGGGTTCATCTCCGCTCTATCACGGCGAGTCGTTTGCGCGTGATGGCGTTGTCCTAGTCACGCTCAACTACCGACTCGGCGCCCTCGGCTTTCTTGAACTCGGGAACGTGGATCCTGCGTACGCCGGATCTGGAAACCTCGGCCTGCTTGATCAGGTGGCGGCGCTGCAATGGGTGCAGCAGAACATTTCGCAATTTGGTGGCGATGCCAGCAACGTGACCATCTTTGGCGAGTCTGCAGGGGCGATGAGTGTCTCGACCCTGCTCACTATGCCGCGAGCCAAAGGTTTGTTTCACAAAGCCATTGCTCAGTCAGGTGCAGCCTCTGCATCGCGGTCACCCGAGCAGGCATCCATAGACACCGCCGAATTTTTAGAATTGGCGGGTCTCTCTTCGATCGAGCAATTGAAGGAAGCGTCTGTCCAAGAACTTCTAGCGGCGCATGCTGCGATGGGCGCTGCACGTATGGCCGACCCACAGGGGGTTGTCGAGAAGCACCGCAGCCCGCTCGCATTCTTGCCATTTCGCCCAGTGACCGATGGGCAAGAAGTTCCGGCCGATCCCCTCGCCGCGGTACAAGAGGGAACTGCCGCAGGCATCCCGCTGCTGATCGGAACCAATCTCGAGGAATGGAAACTCTTTGCCCTGATGACTCCTCCGGCCACCACCGAGGAGGGCTTACTTGCTCGCTTTGGTTTGGTATCGGAGAATCCTGCTCAGGCGCTAGAGGCATACCGAAGCGAGCACCCGGATGCCTCGCTTGCAGACCTCGAAGGTGCCGTGCTCACCGACTTTGTGTTTCGCATTCCGGCCACTCGCCTGGCGCATGCTCAGGCAGCGCACGCCCCAGTTTGGCAATACCGGTTTGACTGGCGAAGCCCAGCTTGGAACGGAATGATCGGTGCAGCGCACGCAGTGGAAATTCCTTTTGTATTTGACCTTGTGCATGATCACCGTCTGCACGTACTCGTAGGTCCAGAAGCGCCGGCGGAGTTGGCTTCCGCAATGCACCTTGCTTGGATCGAGTTTGCCCGGGCGGGAGTCCCCGCTGCGCCACAACTGCCGGACTGGCCCCTAGCTGATGTTTCTGGTCGACCGGTGATGCTTCTCGAGGCAGTGTCGCAAGTTACGCTTGATCCTGAACCGCTGACTACTCAGTTCTGGGAGTCCGCTCACCTTGCAGAGGCCTGAGCTAGCGCCTGAGCTAGCGGCCTGAGCGAGCGCCTGAGCTAGCGGCCTGAGCTAGCGGCCTGAGCTCAAGGCCTGAGCTAGCTAGCTGACTCGCTAGTGGCTTGAGCTAGCGCTTAGCCCCCGAGAATCAGCCCGCTAATCAGCACAAAACAGCTATTGGGTTGCACAGCGGTCGATACGCGACCCGGTTGCAACCCAATAGCCGGATAGAGCTGTGTGTGGGCTAGCTCTGGGTCACCCGCCTGTGTCACCGAAACGAGGTGGCAATTACGGGCATCTGCGCCACACAATCAGCACAAAACGCCTATTGGGTTGCACAGCGGTCGATACGTGACCCGGTTGCAACCCAATAGCCGGAAAAGGCTGGTTGGGTGCGCCGGCTCAGGAGATTGCGCAGAGGGTTACAGGTTGTCGTCTACGCCCTGGGCTAGAGCTGTCAGATCAGCAACGTCGACTGCGTCACTTACCTGCGACACAGCAACTAGCTGATCATTACCCGCACCGAACCCGATGGTCTTGCCAACTCCGCCACCGCCAGATATCAAACCAAAATCGTAGAGCTTCCCGTCGGTTCCAACGTCAACGGGAGTTGCCGCAGGGCCATCGCCGCTTGAGCTGCTCAACAGGATCTCAAGCGGGTTAACGACAGCGTCTGGGCCGGCGGTCAGGACCTGCACTGTGACGGTGTTGATGGGGTCATCGGCCGCCACAATGGCCGCGTTCCAAGTGCAAACGTTCCAAGCGACATCTGGCGGACCGTTCTCGCCGCCACGGTCGAGGGCTTCGCCCTCACCCGCCACTCCCAAGGCTTGAAGCAGTGCGGGGTCAGCAAGTGCGCAGGCATCGACACTGTCGGGCCCTGAGGTAGCTGAATCGCTCGACCCTGAGCTGTCTGAGTCTGACGCGGACGTGCTGCTCTTTGAGGAATCACTTGAACTGTCCGAACTGCTGCATCCAGCGAAGAGCAGTACGGCTGCAAACCCGGCAGTGACAACAAGCTTGGCGCGCATAATTCCTCAATCCGTTTGGCGGGGTAGCTCTTTAAGGCCTTACAGCTTTTAGGCTAGCGAATCAGGTCGATGTTTGCGCGCCAAACTTCGCCCTTGGCATCCACCGGGGTGGATCTAGCCCCGCCTACCCCCGTGGCAATCTGCGGCGAATGGGATTCGATCCAGCGGAACCCCACACCACCCAAGCACCTGCGCTCATCAAGCCAAGTGCGAGTACTAACAAGCCGAAGATTGTCGACCCGGTGAGTGCAAGAGGGCTTGCAGTTCCAGGTGCGGTGACTTGGGCCGGCCAAAGGTCAGTGATCCGAGCGGTGTTGTTCGCGGGTCGCCCCCAGCACAATGAGCCACGTGAGGAACGAGTACGAGACGATAAAGAAACTTGGGGGAAGGTTCAGGATCGTTGCTGTAATCAGACCCAAAATGACAGCTGCTAAGCCAATGGCCGTGCCCAGAAGGACCACCCTGATTGGCCTAGCAGTCAGCTTGAGCGCAGTTGCTGGCGGGGTAACCACCAGCGCAAAGAGCAACAGTGTTCCCACAACTTGCACTGCCATCGTCACGACCAAGCCCATCAGCACCAAAAACACGATGCCGAGGGCTTTCACGGCAACACCTTTTGCTTCGGCCACGTCTGGGTTGACTGACGCAAACATCAGTGGCCGCGCAATGACTGCAAGCACCAGAGCAAGGGCGATCGTGAACAAGGCAAACACCTTGATCTGCCCCGTTGAAACTGCCAACAAGTTGCCGAACAACACGTTGGTGACCGTGGTACTTGACTCAGTTGCAAGCGAAGCAAACAGAATCCCTAAGCCGGTTGCAAAGGCAAGCACTGTGCCAGTGGCCGTAGCCCGCTCCGAGGCCCGCTTCCCTAGGGCACCAATCACGAGCGCACCCCCTACACAAAAAACTGCGAGCCCCAGAGTGGGGGACAAGCCGAGCAGGACTGCTCCGGTTGCGCCGGGAAACCCAATATGGCCTAGAGCATGCGCTGCAAACTCGCCTTCACGGACTACGACGAAGTAGCCGAGCATTCCGGATGCAATCGCAACGAGCGATCCTGCAATAAAGGCATTGCGCATAAAGGGCTGACTCAGAACCTCTACCCAATTGCTCTGGTATCCGGCGTTAGCAACAAGAAGCCCAGGCTTAATCATGAACGCGTGCAACACCTAGTTGCTCCTCGTGTACAAGTCACCCTGAGCAGTGCGAACAACTTTGATCTGAGTGCCATAGAGGTGCGACAACAAATCCGAATCCACAACCTCACCGACGCTGCCGTAATGAGCGTGACCATCAAGCA
>CAMDAT010000173.1 GCA_945888825.1 Bifidobacterium breve
AAGCCAGAACGACCATCAGCAATCCGAGCAGCGCGACACCAACCATGAGTGCCAGCACTGCAAGCGATGACCGCCGAGTAGCCCGTCGGTCAGCTAGGTCTCGCTCCATTAAAACCAAGTTGCGAATATTGGCCTTGTAGACCATGTCAAAAACTGCACCAGCAAAGGGAATCAGGCCGATCGTGGCCTCAATCCCCACGTTGATCAGCATCCTCAGCAGCGTGGGAATGCTGACACCGGCGGCAACCCCAGCAAGAACCACTGCCATAGACAGTGCTACCCCAGCAGCGTCCCCGACAACGGGAACCAAAGTGAGCAGACCGTCAATCCCAACTCGGCGATCAGTAGTTCCCGGCACACGAAAGGCGCTATCAAGGATCCAGGCAAGTCGTTCAACCCAACTCGGCAGCGGCCGCGAATTAGGGCGGCCTTTGCTACGGCTTTGGCGTAACTGTTGCATGTTTTCGCTAAATTCAGCCTGAGTCTGCGGAACCTCGCGACCCTCAATGGGGCCAACATCATGCGGTTCGGAATTCACAGAACAATCATGTCAGTTAATACCGCGCTCAGTTAATGAAGCGCTCAGTTAATGAAGCGCTCACCGTACGCAGCGATCATCTCTTCTGCACGGCTCACCTCGGGTGCGGTCATCCCACCCGAGATCCACGAAGAGGTCAGGATTGACGTCACCCCGGCAGCGGCAAGTTCCTCGAGTAAGTCAGTCTTGGGTGCCGCCATGGGTGACGCAATGATCTCGAAGGGCTTGTCAGCAGTCCCAGCATCTTCTCGGGCTTGTTGCAACACGGTGCAGTAGTTCAGTAACTCTTCAGGTGAATAGTGCACACCAAGCCAGCCATCGCCGATTGTGGCTGCTCTACGGAACGCAATATCGGAGTGACCACCAACATAAATTGGAATCTGCGCTGGCGGGCAGGGTCGCATCTGCACGGGGGCAAAGTCATAAAAGTCCCCGTGGTGTTCAACCATCTCGCCCGTCCAGAGAGCTTTCATGACCACAATCATTTCTTCCATGCGCTTACCGCGTTTCGAAAATGGTTGTTCAAGCAGATCAAACTCTTCTCGCATCCACCCGGCGCCGACTCCTAGGCCAATTCGCCCTTCTGAAAGGTACGCGGCCGTGCCAATTGACTTGGCTGCAAGAAACGGGCTGCGCGAGGGCAGCACAAACACATTGGTAATAAAGTGCAGCGTGGTAGTCACCGCTGCCATAGAAGCAATCGCTACCCAAGCATCTGGCCAGTCCTCGTCGGGGCTGAACAACGGCGTGCCGTCGGGCGTGTAGGGATACTTGGATTCGAGCGTGGCAGGAAAGAGCACATGGTCTGATACTGCGACTGAATCGAACCCGGCGGCCTCACAAGCCCGCGCTAATCGGTTCCAATCCTTTGGAGGAGCACCGATGAGACCATGACAAAACTTCATACTTACTACTCCTAGGACTCAATTGAGCGAAGCGCACGGTCGCGCAACTCGAACTTCAACACCTTGCCACTCGCATTGAGAGGTAACTCGTCAACAACCTCGACATATTTCGGTGCCTTAAAGTTCGCCATGTTCTCTCGAGCCCAAGAAATAATCTCGGCCGAGTCGGGCACGGTCCCGCTGGTTGGAATCACGTAGGCATAGCCCGCTTCACCCAAGCGTTCGTCGGGTACGCCAATAACTGCCACTTGGGCAATCTCTGGGTGTAGCAGTAAGAGGCGCTCAATCTCTGCCGGATAAGCATTGAACCCGCCAACGATAAACATGTCCTTGATGCGGTCCGTGATGCGCAGGTAACCATTGGCGTCCATCACCCCGACATCGCCAGTATGGAACCAACCATCAGAGTCAATGGACTCGGCAGTCTTGGCAGGGTCTTCGAAATAGCCGCTCATGACGTTGTACCCGCGAACGAGCACCTCTCCTGGTTCGGATGCGGGTAGTTCTGCACCAGTCTCATCGACCACTCGCACTTCCACCCCTGGATAGGCGCGACCCGAGGTGCTTGCGATTAGTTCAGCAGCGTCTTCGCGACGACAAGTCGTAGCAATTCCCGAGGCTTCGGTCATCCCGTATGCAGTGACCACTGTTGCAAACCCCAGCGTGTCTCTCATCTGCTCAACCAGTTCTACAGGAACGACCGCTGCGCCGGTGACGGCCAGACGAAGTGATGTAGTTCGCTTGGGATCAAACCCCGGATGATTGAGCAAGCTTTGATAAATCGTCGGAGGTCCGGGAAGCACAGAGATGTTCTCGGACTCAATGAGATCAAGAACCATATCGAGATCGAACACTGATACCGGAACCAGCGTCGCACCCGAAATCAACGAGGAGATGATGCCCGCCTTGTACCCAAAGGCATGAAAGAAAGGATTGATGACTAGGTATCGGTCACTCTCTCGTAGTCCAACAATATGGGCCCAGTCTCCGAACGCTCGCAGAGTCTGCGCGTGGGTCAGCATGACGCCCTTGGGTTGGCCAGTGGTGCCAGAGGTGAACAACAGATCAGACAAATCTTCTCCGGAGATCTGTGCAACCCGTTCCGTCACGGCGCTTTGATCGGCCGTTTCTTCGTGCTCTGCAATGAATTGATCCAGGGTGCAGGTTTCGGCTGGACTGATCCCCGCATCACGCAACAGGACAATTCTCTCTAACGCTGGCAAATCGCCTTCAGTTGCACGCAGCATCGAGACGTACTCGTTGCCAAGAAAACCCTCGACTGTAAACAGCATCCGAGCGTGACTTCTACGCAGAATATCCGCCGCCTCTAACCCTTTGTAGCGAGTGTTCAGCGGAACCAAAACTGCACCGGCGGATTGCAGCCCCAGCAGGGCCACGATCCACTCCCAGCAGTTCGGTGCCCAGATAGCAATGCGATCGCCCTTTTGCACTCCCTCGCTGATGAGCGCTGCGGCAAGTTTATTCACTCGGTCTAGCAAATCCGCGTAACTCATCCTCATCGCTGGCTCGCAGGAGTGATCTACCACTACTTCCGCAGCGGAACGGTCCTGCGCTACAGCCCGGAGCAGTGCAGGAATCGTCGCGAACTGAAGGTCAACACGTGACCCCTCCTCAGGCATTCCCCGCAGTTCAGTCATCTGCCTTCTCCGAGTGCTCCGGCCTGACGCAGTGAAGCCACTTGTTCTGTGGTGTAGCCGAGAACCTCTTTGAGGACCTCATCATTGTGCTGGCCTGCAGTTGGTGCGGGTGTGGGGTCAACGGGCTCTTCGCCCAAGAACTTCACCGGGTACGGGATCATGTCTGCGCCGTGAGTCTGATACGGCATGAACCCAAGGCGATCAATGAACTGCGGGTCCTGAGCCAGAGTCTCTGGAGTATTCACTGGAGCGATTGTGGTGTTGTGCTCCCCGGACCAAATCACCCATTCAGCAGTGGTCTTCGTCTTAAAGATCTCGGCCAGAATTTTGCGCAACTCCATATTGTCTTTTGCGTGATCACCAAACTTTGATCCTGGCCACTTGTCGAAGAGGTCCATCCGGTCAACGCCTGCACAGAAATTCTTCCAGAACTCTTGCTCCGAAGCCATAAACAAGATGTGCGAGTCAGAGGATTCGTAGATCTGGTAGCGAACGCCTGTTGTCATGCCAGCAGTTCCTGGTGCTCGGCGTTCGTAGTTATCGGCCTTGTTGCCGGTGACTTCTGATTCTGGTCTCTCGTAAGCCTTGAACGTCTCGCTACGGAGCCAGTCCATCGCAGCAGATGCATCTGATTGAGCAACTTCCAAGAAGCAACCTTGGCCGGTTTCACGGGCCCGGGTCACTCCAGCTAATACACCAAAGGCGGCAAATAGGGGGCCGGCATGAATCCCTACCGACGGGTGTTCAGGGATAAACGGAAGGCCATCTTCGGTGTAGCCCGGCTTCACCAATCCTGCCCACGTGTCATAGGCGATCCCGTGACTCGGAAGATCGGCGTAGGGCCCAGTCATTCCGTAACCAGAGATGGTGCAAAAAACAATCCGAGGATTGATTTCCCGCAGGTCCTCAAATCCAAGGCCGCGCTTTGCCAGCGCTCCCGGCCGCATGGCCTCGATTACTACGTCGGCATCTCGAACCAAATCACGAAACACGTCTTTGGCTTCTTCTGTCTTCAAGTCCAACGTGAGAGAGCGCTTGCCGCGATGGATATGCCAATGCAAGAGCGAGGAGTCTTCGATGATGGGCCAGGTCATTTGCCGGATGTAGTCACCCTGAGGCGACTCCACCTTGATGACGTCTGCACCAAGGTCGGCCAGATGAAGCCCAACGGCTCCGGGACCCAGGAGTGAAAACTCTATAACTCGAAGGCCCGCTAGCGGTGCTCCGGGTGATGCTGACTCCATGACTACTCCTGTTTCAGTTCAGTTGTTTCTGACGGGTCGTCAGATAGTAGGCGCAATCAGCCAATTAGAGAACCCAGCGACCGCCATCGATGGGTCGCTTCCAACCTGAGGAGGCAAGCGTTCCGCCATCCACGTGCACGGTTGTGCCTGTTACGAACTTGCTCATGGGACCAGCCAGCCAGACCGCGGCAGCGGCAACATCGCCTGCGTGGCCTTCTTCTGGCCAGGGAGTCTTGGCCCAGCCAGTGCCCTGTAGTGCTTCCGAATCTGCAATCAGCCACCCATCCCCTGGGGTTGGAATCATGTCAGGTGCAATTGCGTTCACTCTGATCTTCTGGGTTGCTAATTCAAGAGCCAATGTGCGGGTCATATTGGCAACGGCTGCTTTCATGGCTGAGTAAATCCCAAACCCCGGGCCGGCCCGGTGCGCCTCGACCGAGGTGATGTTGATGATCGATGCACCACCTGCAGCAGGTCCGCCCACTGCTGCACCCGCTGCGAGTAGGGGAACGCAACAGCGAGTCACTTCTACAACCTGTGTGAAGTTCTCTGCAATCAGGGCCGCTTGACCTTTGGTATTCACATCCATGACCGGTGCATAAAAACCGCCGCCGGCGTTATTGACCAGGATGTCTAGGTGGTCCCATTGCTCACCCAGATCCTGCACCCAGGCCTCAACTGCCTCAGTATCTCGGACGTCGAGCACTGCGCTCGGGGCAAGCTTGCCGAGCGCAACAATCTCAGCCACGGTCTCTGCGAGTTCCTCCCCAAGTCGATCACAGACAGCAACATCTGCCCCGAAACGAGCTAGGGCCAGCGCAGTGGCGCGACCAATTCCTCTTGCGGCACCAGTGACTAGTGCAGTGCGGCCAGTGAGAAGAATGGACTCAGGATTCGGTTCCATAGTCTCTCGACCATAGTGGGAGACGCCGTGACAAAGGGCCGGTGCCCTACGATCAGGGCCGTGCTCAGTGAGATCGCCCGTGAGGCCGGCCAACGATTTGGCGATCG
>CAMDAT010000174.1 GCA_945888825.1 Bifidobacterium breve
TCGGCCTGAGGCAGTTCTTTGAGCTTGAGCGGACCGAGGCGCGTTGGAGTGCTGGGGCGCAACGTGCTGGCAATCAATGCAGCACCAAACCGAGCAATCTCGTAGTCGACGACGAGGGCTTTCATACTTGGCCTCGCACAGTCGAGGAGGGCCGCCAGCGAGTTGCGA
Organism: Bifidobacterium breve; assembly: GCA_945888825.1. Lineage (GTDB taxonomy): Bacteria > Actinomycetota > Acidimicrobiia > Acidimicrobiales > Microtrichaceae > IMCC26207. The sequence continues at coordinate 169 of CAMDAT010000174.1, forward strand.
AGGGCAGCACCGAATGGCGAAAACCTTTGGCCTGTCGAAAGTCCTCAACAAGCCAACCGCGTTTGCGGGCAATGGATGCCAACCGCGGCTCGGGGTTCACCGCTACGGGAAATCCAACAGCTTCGAGCATCGGTAAGTCGGAGGAGGAGTCGGCATACGCAACGCTTTGTTCAAGCAGCAGGCCCTCGGCTGCGCAGTACTCGGCCAGGATGCTGGCCCGGGCTTCCACCGTGGGAGGAACCTCATCAAGTTGTCCAGTGAGCGTGAGTCGTCCGGAACGGTCAAGGGCTGTGCCGAGTCGGGCGCAGATCACATCATCAAACAGCGGCATAAGTGGTTGGATAATGAAGTCCAACGCTCCGGTAATTAACACGGTGCGATGGCCCAGCGCCCTGTGCTCGCGGACCCGTCGAATCGCAGCCGGAAAAGACCGTTCCAGCAGCATTGCCGAGAAGTGCTCGAGTGCGTCCTCGTCGAGTTGCTCAACGAGTGCACCGTCGTAGCGTCGGTAGAAGGATCGCAAAAAATCTGAGCGGTCCTTGCGGTCTTGGGCCAACAACGAGGGACCCTCGGCCAATGTTCGTGCTGCGAACCGCAAGCGTTCAGCAGTTGGCATGCGCCGTGTTGCCATCCACGCATATGAGGTCACCACGTTTGAAGCAATCAGCGTGTTCTCTAAGTCGAACGCTGCCATATGTCGCTCGGGTGAGAGCACAGCGCGACGCAAGCGCTCCGGGCGAGCCTCGGCGTTACTACGAGAGGGCGAGGACCTGGCTCGTCCGTGTTTGACTACCGAAGGCAAGTGAATCTGCGTGATGTACGCGTCCCAGTCGATGACCGCAGGGTCGAGCCCGAAGAGCGCTTGTTCTGTCGGATCTAGTGAGTCCCACAGGGTGAGCAGATGCTGAACCCCGTACTCGGCTTCGCACTCGGTGTAGGCCCCATAGAGCTCAACATAGGACTTTGCTCGCTCTGTCTGTGAGCGACGCTCCTCGATGGTTGCACCCAGCTGAGCACCCGCTCCTCGTAAGGGCAGATTGATCACGACTTTTTCAGCAGCGCGAAGCACAACACCTGCACGACTGAGTTGACCTTCTACTCGGCCGCGTCCAGGAAAGCTCCAGTCGGGAACGATGATGGGTTGCCCGTGCTGGTCATAGAGGGGATGCTCGGTGAACCATTCGCGAACTCGGTCGACCAATCGCTGGTACTTCAGCGGGTTACGCGACCCGCTGGCGACTTGCACAATATGCGGCTGGCCAGCGGCCTGTGCAGGAACGTCCGCATCGCGACCAGCCGTGGCGATGATTGCAGCCACCACAATGTCTACGGGAATGACATCTACAACACCCTCGGGCACTCCCGGAAACTCTTTGAGTAGGCCTCGGGCATAGGACAAAATGATCGGCTCCGCCATGCGGAATCCGCGAATCCAACCGGGTTTGGGTTCAAGTAATGCTGACTCGATAATCGAGGGTCGCACCACGCTGAGTCGGGCAGCTGAATCTCCGTAGGAGCGAAGAGTCTGGGCCGTGGCCACCTCGCTGAGCGCTTTGGTAAAGGCATAAGCATCAGGCCAGCCCACCGAGGCGGCACGGGCGCGACCAATCTCTACCATGCGGGCATGCGCCCACTCTTTGCGTAGCGCTTCGGTGCGCTCGGCCAGCAGGGGGCCGCCGGCAGAGCCAAGTTCGAATCTCGCCCGATCCCCAAACTCTCGAAGCTTGTCAGGCGCACGGCTCTCTGCGTCGGTGTCGCTTCGAGACCGACGAGCGGCTGCAACCTCGGCACGCCAATCCAAGGTCGAGACAAAGTCGTTACTGTCCACTGGTTCTTCAAGTGCCGAGCCGCGACGATTACCAGCCACGTAACAGGTGCTCACGCAGACCAAGTGAGGTGACACCCCAAGCTCATGCAGCATCTCTGCGATGCGCACCGGCCCGAGCAGGTTGACTTCAACTGCTCGGTCAAGTGGCGAGTCGAATGCAACAGTGGCCGCTGAATGAATCACCGTGGTGCAACTCGCTAGGGCCGCACGGCCAGCCTCGTCCAGGCCAAGACCATCGGTGCCAACGTCACCCGAGACTGCCTGCACCCGGCTTGTCATCTGCTCAAAGCCTTCAGCGCCGAGTTCCTCTCGCAGGCGATCAAAGCAGTCGTTGCGAAGGATCTCTTTCTGTACTCGCTGCTCGGCTGAACTGCGGCGGCCATCTCGAACCAACAACACGAGTTGGCAATCGGGAACGCAGCGAAGCAGTCGCTCGACGAGCGCTGTTCCCACAAAACCTGTTCCACCCGTAATGAAGATCCGTTGCCCGCTCAGGTTCTGCAGAATCATGTCTGCTTCGCCGCCCCGCGCTCAGAGACGTCGGTGCGGTGTTGTGCCCGTTGGGCATGGCGTTCGATAGCTAGGAGCACAAGTTCATCAATCAAGTTCGGATAAGACAGTCCAGTTGCTTGCCACAGCATTGGATACATCGAGATCGGTGTAAAGCCCGGAATGGTGTTGATCTCGTTCACCAAAAATCCGCGGCCAGGCTGTTCGGCGGTGCCTTCCTCCAAGAACACATCCACTCGAGCCATTCCCTCGGCTCGCAGGGCGCTGAACGTTCTCACGGCTAACTCGCTCAGTTCTTCTGAAGCTGCGGGGGAAATCTGAGCGGGGATCACGCTTTGTGCAGTGCCGTCGGCGTACTTGTCCTCGTAGTCGTAGAACTCTGCAGCGGGAATGATCTCTCCGACAACGCTGGCTCGCGGCGAGCGATTTCCAAGCACAGCAACCTCGAGTTCGCGCGCAACCACCGCCTCTTCCACCACGGCAATCTCGTCGTACTCAAAGGCAAGCTCCAACGCCGCAAGCAGCTGCTCTGAGCCGTGTGCTTTGGTAATCCCAATCGAAGACCCCATATTGGCGGGCTTCACAAAAATGGTTTCGCCCAACTCTGCAATCAGTCTTGCGGCAAGCTCTTGGGCTTGGTCTAGCTCGGTGACCCGCACTGCTGCCCAGCGGGGTTGAGCAATCCCAGCGGCGTCGAGAACAGTTTTGGCCATCGCCTTATCCATGGCCACAGCTGACCCGAGCACGCCAGCACCCACATAGGGCACCTGAGCCATCTCGAGCAGGCCTTGCACAGTGCCGTCCTCGCCGTTGGGGCCGTGAAGAATCGGCAACACCACCGTGGGGGCTTCTTCGGTCGAGCCGGTCAGGATCTCGAAGGGCTGCAGTTCGGGTCCATCGATCTTGAGCGAATCGGGAAGCTCATCGGCCCGACCCTGCTCAATGAGGTCGGCTGCCTCTTGGGCGAGCAGCCATGTTCCGTCTTTGGTGATTCCGATGGGAACTACCGCATAGCGGGCCAAGTCAACGGCTCGCAGTACATGGCTGGCAGAGATTTTGCTGATGTCATGTTCGGCAGATCGCCCTCCGAAGAGGACCACAAGGCGAACTCTGGTGGGTAAAGGCACTGCAGAAGTGTACGCAGCTGAGAGAATCAAGGAATGCGCTTCTTCATTGCAGAGCTCGCAGCCCAGTTAAATGGGCGTGTTCTAGGGGGTACCGCCCGCGACGGGGCTGGTGGCCAGGCCTCTGTGGATGCTGATTCGGTGTCGCTAGTCGATGGTTTGGCAATCGACTCTCGGCTGGTGATTCCAGGGCAGTTGTTTGCAGCAGTTCGAGCAGAGCGAGACGGTCACGAGTTTGTCGATGCAGCTTTTGCGGCTGGTGCGGGGGCAGTCCTTGTTGACAACGCCGATTGTCTGGCAGCTTCCGGTTCTGGCGAACTCGCTTTGCAGGGCCAGGCAATAGTCGTTCAGGACGTGCCCGTAGCCCTCATGGAAATCGCTCGGATTGCCCGAAGCCGATTGCCTGATTCTGTGGTGGGCGTGACTGGCTCTGTCGGAAAAACTACGACCAAGGACCTGCTCGCCGAAGTACTGGCCCAACAGTTTGTAACTGTTGCTTCCGAGAAATCCTTCAATAATGAGCTTGGGGTGCCACTCACCCTGGCGAATGCCGCTGAGGGTACCCAGGCTGCTGTGGTCGAGATGGGAGCTCGGGGTGCGGGCCATATTTCGCTGCTCTGTGAACTGGCCCGACCCACGGTCGGCATCGTCACAACGGTAGAGCGGGTACACACCCAAGTCATGGGCAGCATCGAGCAGATCGCTCAAGCGAAGGGGGAGTTGATCGAGGCTCTCCCTTCCACTGGGTTGGCGGTGCTGAACGCCGAGGTTCCGCTAGTGGCCGCAATGGCCGATCGGACCCAGGCGAACGTGTTGCGCTTCGGCCAAGGTGGCGAGGTGCAAGCCCTCGAGGTGCAACTCGATGGTGAGCTGCGACCCAGCTTTCTGCTGCTGTCACCATGGGGGAACGTTGCAGTGCGGCTGGGGATTCGCGGTGTGCACAATGTGTCGAACGCTCTGGCCGCTGCTACTGCTGCGCTAGGTCTTGGACTCTCGCTCGAGCAGGTTGCTGTTGGCTTGGAGTCAGCCGTGACCTCGCCTTGGCGCATGGATCTACAGACCATGCCGAGCGGAGCCTTGCTCCTCAATGATTCCTACAACGCCGGCCCGGCCTCTATGGCGGCGGCACTTCGGGCACTCAGTTCGCTACCGGGTGCACGCTCCGGGCGCCGAATCGCAGTGCTAGGGCTGATGGCAGAACTCGGAGATAGCGCGCCCCAAGAGCATCAAGCAGTTGCCGAATTAGCTGATCAACTACAGATCCAGATCATCGCTGTCGGTACTGACATGTATGGGGTGCCCCCACTCGCCGGGATCTCCGAAGCTGAAGCCGCCCTTGCGTCGATGTCTCTGACCGCTGGTGACGCCGTACTCGTCAAAGGAAGTCGCGTAGCCGGGTTGGAGCGACTCGCCCAGCTACTGCTCCAGACGCGTCACACAGTCTGACTCTCAGGTTCTGGCTCGCTCAGATCGATCAGAACTGCCAGCGCTGCGGCCACCACTGCCCCAAAGATCAGAACTGCAGCGATACCGACAGTATCAATAATCGGCCCTCCAACTAGTGCGCCGAGTGGCACAAGGCCTGCCCAGGCCATCATCCACAAGCCCATAATTCGTCCACGAACCTCGTCCGGGGCACGCATCTGTAGGGTGGTCGAGAGCGCTGTCACGATGACGAAGTACGAAGCGCCAAGCGTAAAGGCGGCTAC
>CAMDAT010000175.1 GCA_945888825.1 Bifidobacterium breve
ATCAGACGAAGCCCAATAGCAACTGCGAAGGCAATCAGCATCGCCATCAACCTCTGATAGTTCACCACGGTATTGAAAATGGTGACCTTCTGGCCTTCGAAGAATGCCGGCACTGGGCGAGCCACATCGGGCTTCCAGATGACCATCGAGATGCCGATCAGGGCAATCATCAAACTGATTGTGACCACGATCTTCACAACATCAGTTGCGCCCTCAATCCCGCGCATGATGCCTCGTTCAACGATGGCACCGAACGCAGGCCCAATCACAAAGACAACGAGCAAGAAGGCGGGAAGAGCCGGAACACCCCAACCCATATGCACCTGCCAGTACATGAACGCCGCCATCATCGAAAACGCCCCGTGAGCGAAATTGAAGATGCCCGAGGTTGTATACGTGACAACGAGTCCGGAGGCCGCGATCGCATAGATGGCTGCTGTTGAGAGCCCTGCGATTGTGAAGATTAAAAACTTGTCCACGGCTACTCGGCAGTCTGGTAGTGGCTAGAACAACAAGTGGTGTCCCTCAAGACCTCAGATGAAATATCAACGTAGAGGTTGAGGGATAACCAAGATCTCTGGGGCCGACTACGTCAGCCTCAGAGACTCAAGGTCAAGAGCTCAGAGTGGTGGGCGAGAAGGGTCAACATTTCCCTTACCGGGCACAGAAGCTGGAGGAACGGTCACGATGCTGTCCTCTGGGCAATGGAACCCGTTGATGTCATCGTTCTCGCCATCGAGCTTCGGGTACAGACGCTCAAACTCTCCGTCCTTCACCACAAGCAACATGCCACAGCTGACAGGTACCTCTGTTCCTGGATCAGAAGGTGCATGCATCCCTCCAGCAGTCCACTCCTCGATAGCATTTGCCTCGGAGAGCACGCATTCACGGTCGATAACTCCCTTGTTTTTCTCGGCGCAGGTGTTTGCTGCTACCGAGAACAAGAGCCAAGAAGAGGTTCCCTGCAGACCCAAGAAGGCCGCCTTGCCACCGGGAACATACTTTTGCAGGTTGTCAAGGTATTGCTGCACTGCCGGCCACTGATCGGCCTCTTCAAATGGGTGCGTTGCAGTGCGAACTACTGCACCCTCAGTTACTGCTCCACCGGTTTCGATGAACAGGTTGTCGTACAGGTTAGCCTCGTTCAAGAAGGTGCCCTTCCAGCCCTTCTCGCGCAGAACCTTGAGCAGGTTGGCGGCATTGGCTGGCTCGCCGATCCAGTACATGGAGGTAGCGCCGCTCTCGATGACCTTCTCTGCATATGGGCCCCAGTCAGTGACCACAAGTGGGTACGAGATTGCGGGAAGGTTCTTAATGTCAGGGTCTTCTGCAACTACGGCATCGAACTGAACCTTGACTGCCTCGAGAGATGGAAGATCCTTGCTGTACACCACAACGATCTTCTTTGAGTCCTCGGGGTAGAGCTTCTGAAAGTCAGTGATCCATTGTGAAGACTTTGCATTTGCAGGGTTTGGCAAGGGTTGAACTTGTCCGTTCGAGAGACTCTTGTCTACTGAGACGGTGAATCCTGGAATGTCGATGAGCCCGCATTTGTGGAAGTCGGATCCCTCTTTGCCAGAGAACTCGAGGTTATCCAGTGCGAACCCGCCGCCTACCAAGGCAAACACGGCGTTACAAGCCGTGGTCATTCCTGCTTCAACGTTGGTGACACCGCCATCAATATCTACTGGAGAGAGCGGCACGCCCTGAATTCCGCCTTGTGCGTTACACCATTCGGTAAAGGCCACCGCAGCATCCCAAAACTCGGCGTTGAGACCCGGCCGGATCTGCGAGTTGCGATCGTTCGCTACACCCAAGAACAAGGTGTCCGTCGAAGGGCCTTCACCCGGGGCAACAGATGCGGTGCCCTTGCCACACGGCGACTCGAGATCTCCCCACATCGCAGCGTCAGTTCCGGTCGCGACAGTGGTCTTCGTGGACCCACCCTCGTTCTCTGAGGTTGTGTCAGTGGAGCTGCCCTTCGCCCCGCAGGACGCTGCAAAGAGCGCCAAGGCACAGACCAAAATGATGAGTGATCGCTTCACGTTGAATTTCCCCCTAAAGGACTGTGCAGTTAACACAGTGATTGGTTCTTGGATTTCTACTTCGCTTCAGATGACGTGGTTCTTTGTTTACCACGACAACACACGGGTGACACAAGACACGTTGTGGAACTTGTGTTCAAGATAGAGCATCTGCTGCTCGGCAAGTGTCAAAGCAGGTTAAATTCTGACAGAGTGTTAAGGAGTTGAGGCATCACCACAGACCGACTCAATCGGGGCGAAACAACGACTCCCCAAATCTCGCCACATCACGACAAGGGAAGCACCATGGACCTACTCATTCAGAACGCAACAATCGTTGATGGCACTGGTGGCCCCGCCCGCCTTGGCGATGTCTCAGTGAGCGGCGGTCGCATTTTGGCCATGGGTGAGGCCTTCAGCCTGCCCACCGAAAACTGCGAGCAGGTCCTTGATGCCACAGGACTCGTACTCACTCCAGGATTTGTGGATCCACACACCCATTACGACGCGCAGCTCTTCTGGGATCCGACCGGCTCCCCCTCGAATCTGCATGGAGTCACCACCATCATCGGTGGGAACTGCGGGTTTACCTTGGCGCCTCTCGCTCCTGAAGATGCTGATTACACCCGGCAGATGATGGCCAAGGTAGAGGGAATGCCACTCGCCGCACTCGAAACAGGCATCACTTGGGACTGGCAGACCTTTGGTGAGTACCTCTCGCGGCTCGAGGGAAACCTAGGGATGAATGCCGGATTCTTGGTGGGGCACTGCGCACTGCGGCGAAATGTCATGGGTGACCAAGCAGTGCAAGGGCCAGCCTCAGCGAAACAACTTGAGCAAATGCGCACGCTCTTGGCCGAGTCCATTCAGGCGGGAGGACTTGGGTTTTCTACCACGCTCGCTCGTACCCACTCCGATGGCGATGGCCTTGCAGTGGCCTCCCGGTGGGCCACCGAGGAAGAACTCCTTTCGCTGGCCTCGGTGGTTTCTGAGCACGAGGGAACCACACTGGAATTCGCTTCAGACGGCTGCCTCGATGGCTTCTCAGAGGATGAGGTGGCCTTCATGATCAAGTTCTCTCAGGCTGGCAACCGGCCATTGAACTGGAACGTCTTGACCATTGATTCACATGCTCCGGACCGCTATCAGAATCAGCTAGCGGCCATGGATGCTTGCGCTGAGGCTGGAGCAAAGGTCGTTGCCCTCACGATGCCAGTAATCGTTGGCATGAACATGAGCTTCTCTACCTACTGTGCACTCAACATGATGCCGGACTGGGGCCCAATACTTGGGCTGCCGATGCCCGAGCGCATCGAAAAACTCAAGGACCCAGAGACTCGTTCCTTTATGGAATCGCGAGCGGCCTCGCCTGACGCCGGGGTGTTTGGCCGACTCACTGGGTGGGACACCTACGTCATCGGCGATACCTTCGCTGCGGAAAATGAAGGGCTCTCGGGTCGACGCGTGGGAGAGATAGCGGCTGAGCGCGGAGTGACTGCATTCAACGCACTCTTGGATATCGTGATCGCAGACGGGCTCCAGACCATTCTCTGGCCCGGGGCCACCGACAATGATGCTGCTTCTTGGGAACTGCGGCGCAAAGCCTGGGACCATCCCAGCGTGATGCTCGGAGGATCCGACGCAGGAGCTCACCTTGATCGCATGCAGGGAGCGAACTACCCCACCAGATTCTTGGCAGACTGCATTCGCGGCCGAAAGCTCACCACTCTGGAACACGGCGTACACCTGTTGACCCAGGTACCAGCTGAGCTCTTCGGCTTGAGAGATCGCGGCATACTCGCCGAGGGTACTCACGCCGACATGGTGCTGTTCGATCCGCTGCTGATCGAATCCGAGATGCTGACAATGGTCGAGGATCTTCCGGGTGGGACGAGTCGCCTGTACGCCGGATCAGTCGGCGTGAACCACGTGTTTGTGAGTGGCGTCGAAGTCGTTCGCAATAGCGAAGCAACAGGAAAGTTGCCCGGTTCGATCATTCGATCTGGTGTCGACACCGACACTGTGGCACTGAACTAACAAGTTCTGATTCGCACCCAACACTGCGGAACTTGAACCCCGCTCGCTCAGGAACTGAGCTTCGGCAATTCTGGCTCTGACTCAGAGCCAGACTCTGCCTCATTCGGGGGCCCTCCCTGAGCTGCCTTCTCCGGTGGTTCAGCTATGTCGGAGTTGTCGGCTATGTCGGAGTTATTAGCTATGTCGGAGCTATCAGCTGTGTCGGAGTTGTCGCCAAGGTCGGAGTATCTGCCGAACCGTGGGGCGAAGAGCGTAAACAACAGCAGGGCGAGGGCCAGCAAGCCAATGGGCACGATGCCGTTACCACGACTCGTTAACGCTGGGATGAGCACAAAGCAAGACAGCACGGCTGTCCAACCCCACAGAATGACAACAGTTCGTCGTTGGCCGTGGCCAAGGTCCATCAACCTGTGATGCAGGTGCTGTTTATCTGCAGTCGCTACGCCTGTTCGATTCCTCGCCCGGCGCACTACAGCGAAGACCAGGTCAAACAGCGGCACACCCAGGATCACCAGCGGAATCACGAGCGGCGCAAAGAAAAACCAAGATTGTCCCGAGAATGGATCATCCGACTGTCCACCAACGGCAATCGTTGATGCAGCTAAAAGCAGTCCGAGCAGCAGTGCCCCTGAGTCACCCATGAAGATACTTGCCGGGTTGAAGTTGAAGGGCAAGAACCCTAGGCAGACTCCGGCTGTAATGATCGCAATCAGCGGCCCCAGGTTGCCGGGGTCGATGACCCCAACCTCGAGGAGCCGCCATCCGTACAAGAAGAACGACCCGGCACCGATCGCGACGATTCCTGCTGCTAGGCCGTCGAGTCCATCAATCAGATTCACGGCGTTGGCCATGCCAACAACCCAGAGCACAGTAATCAGCGCCGACATGTCTGGCGGTAGCAACGTGAAACCCAAGAACGGCACTCTGAAATAGATGATGCTCAGGCCAACTAGGGTCAAAATTGAGCCTGCAAGAACCATGCCTGCCACCTTGGCTGGGGCAGAGACATCTCGCAGGTCGTCAATCAGGCCGGTCAGCCAGATCACCGTGGCCGCAGCAATCACACCTAGAACGTTCCCTGGGGCATCGAATACAGCTCCGAAGTCCGGCAACTGCCAAGCCACTGCAAGTGCAACGAGCAGACCAATGAACAAGGCTGTCCCACCGAGTATTGGGGTGGGCTTTGCGTGCACGGTTCGGTCACCTGGCTGGGCCATGGCACCGATTTTTCGAGACAAAATCCGCAAGGGCGGAACCGAGATT
>CAMDAT010000176.1 GCA_945888825.1 Bifidobacterium breve
CGGTCACCCATCATGGTGATGTACATCCAAGAAATCGGGAGGATGCTGGCAGATCCGAAAGGTGCTGCAGAGACTGCACCAGGCCCACTGCTCGGCCCAGCGTCTGAGCGATGCTCGTGATTCGGAAGGAAGGGTGCCAGATGTGCGCCTACTGCGACAGGCCCCACGCCCGGGCCGCCACCGCCGTGGGGAATGCAAAAGGTTTTGTGCAAGTTCAGATGGCTGACGTCAGCGCCAAACTTTCCTGGCTTGGCAAGCCCAACTAGGGCATTCAGGTTTGCGCCGTCTACGTACACCTGCCCGCCATGCTCGTGAACAATCTCGCAGAGTTCGCCGATGCTTTGCTCGAATACCCCATGGGTAGAGGGGTAGGTGACCATGATGGCAGCTAGGTCTGCTGAGTGTTCCTCTGCTTTGGCTCGGAGATCGTCAAGATTGACGTTTCCGTTCTCATCAGTTTCGACCACGACTACCCGCATGCCAGCCATGACTGCGCTTGCAGCGTTTGTCCCGTGAGCCGAGGCAGGAATCAAGCACAAGTCGCGCTCTGGGTTGTTGCGTGAGCGGTGGTATCCGCGTATTGCGAGCAAGCCTGCGAACTCGCCCTGACTGCCAGCATTGGGCTGCAGCGACACTGCGTCATATCCCGTAATGGTCGCCAAAGAATCCTCGAGCTCTCGAATGAGTTGCACGTAGCCCTCGGTCTGCTCCGCAGGAGCGAACGGGTGAATCTGTGAAAACTCAGGCCAGGTCACGGGAATCATCTCGGCTGTGGCATTGAGTTTCATCGTGCATGAACCCAGAGGAATCATGGTTCGGTCGAGAGCCAAGTCCTTGTCAGCCAGACGCCGCAAGTAGCGCAGCATCTCTGTCTCTGAGTGGTAGCTGTTGAAGTTCGGGTGGGTCAGGTAGTCGCTACTTCTGAGAAGGTCCTGTGGCAGGTGCGACCAAGTTTCACTGGCGGCCGCTGCGGCAGCCTCAACCTGCTCAACGCTTCGAGTTACTCCAAAGGCAGACAGTAACTGCACCACGGTGGCAGCGGTTGTGGTCTCATCGCAGGAGAATCCGATTGCGTCTTGGGAGTGGGCCCGCAGATTGAGCCCTGCCTCGAGTGCTGCAGCGAGGTACCCGGCGGCTGCATCTGGTGTGCGGAGGGTGACCGTGTCAAAGAAATACTCAGAGGTCAGAGCAAACCCTGCCTCGGCCAAAGCATCGGCTGCCACACTGGCGAGCAGGTGGGTGCGCTGGGCAATGCGAAGCAGTCCCTGAGGGCCGTGATACGACGCGTAGGAGGCCGCCATCACTGCTAACAGGACCTGGGCTGTGCAGATGTTTGAGGTGGCCTTCTCCCGGCGGATGTGCTGCTCGCGGTTTTGCAGTGCAAGACGCAGTGCAGGCCTGCCGTGGGTATCCCTCGAGAGCCCAACAAGTCGACCGGGTAGTGAACGCCGAGCAGCGCTTCGAACGGCCATAAACCCGGCATGAGGCCCACCGAAACCAAAGGCAACGCCAAAGCGCTGGGCCGAGCCAATCGCAACATCGGCACCCCATTCACCAGGAGGGGTCAGCATGGTGAGTGAGAGCAAGTCAGTGGCAACACAGACCAAAGCGCCGCGCTCACTTGCAAAAGCCGCAAGGCTAGAGAACTCACGAATGGCACCCGAGGATCCGGGATACGAGAGCAGGATCCCGAAATATTCATGAGCCTCGGAGTCGGCAAAGGGATCGCCTACTGCAACTTTGATATTGAGCGGCTCAGCTCGAGTGCGAACCACTTCGATGATTTGTGGATGACAGTCTGCGTCAACAAAAAAGGTCTCGGAGGCAACCTTTGACTGCCGACGCGCCAGCATCATGGCTTCGGCCGCTGCTGTTGCCTCGTCGAGCATCGAGGCGTTAGAAATCTCCATTCCCGTCAAGTCCGTCACTACTGTCTGAAAGTTCAGAAGTGCTTCGAGCCGACCCTGTGAGATCTCGGGCTGATACGGGGTGTAGGCCGTATACCAAGCGGGGTTCTCGAGGATGTTTCGAAGAATCACGTTGGGAGTGATATTGCCGTAATAACCCGCTCCGATCATCGTGGTCACGACCTGATTGCGTTCGGCAACCTCACGGAGTCGCGCTAGGGCTGCCTCCTCTGTTGGGACCGCCTCAATCCCGAGCGCCTCACTGATGTGAATCGCGTCCGGAATGGTCGTCTTCATGAGTGAATCGAGCGTGTCGTATCCGAGCGCTCCCAACATGGCTGCTACATCAGCTTCGGTAGGGCCGAGGTGTCGATCAGCGAAATCCTCAACGGGAAGATTGGTATATGCGGCAAGAGGGTTCACAGGGTGCTCCAAGTCGTACGAGAAAGTGGATGCCCCCTCTGTCGCCGTACCTGAGAGCTTCACCGGTTGCCATGTGGCAACTGGCTTTCCCCGTCGGTGAGTTCGTGCTGATTCGAAGCACGAACTGCTTTCCAGAGTTGCCTGACCAAACCGGTTCGGGTGCCTGAGAGATTCCGGGGCGGTTGCTCCTTCGGCGCCCGCCGCTGGTGGCGACGGAACTCTCCCGGTGAGGTTTCAGCATAAATTGTCTTTGCAGGTTACCCCGCCGCAGGAGCCGCGTGCCCCTCAGCAGATTTACCAGCGGATTTCCCAGTGGATTTCCCAGTGGATTTGTCGGCGGCATGCTCTTGCATTGCGGCACCGATTGCGTTCATAGCTGCACCCATTTGCTCGTTGCGATTCGCCATGACCCAGTTCATTGACTCCTCGGTTCGCAGCGAGCGTGAATCGAATGCTGGGAGTACGTATTGAGCAAACAGTTCGTAGCTTCTGCGAGTGGCCTCTGGGTTTGCCCATTCATGCGCCTGCAACAAGATGGTTCCAAAACCGCCGTTTGATTCCTGGATCAATTCCTCAATCAGAGCAATGGCGTCCTCTGGGGTTCCGATCACGGCGCCGCCCATGTGGTTCAGATGATCTGCGAGTTCCGAGGGAGCAACATCGGGGAAGATGGGCAGGGCTGCAACCTCGCGAAAGTACGTCGCGTAATCGGCAAGACCGAACTCGACATCTTTGTAGGCCTGCTCCTTGGTCTCTGCAATGTGCATCATGGTGACAAGACGCCAGTCGCGGCGTTCGGCGCGTTGGCCGAACTGCTCAGCTCGCTCCTCCATGACTGTCCAATGGCTACCGAGCAGATCAATGCCGCTGCGTTGGCTGGCACCGATGGACAACAACGAGCAACCGTACTTGCCTGCAGCTCGAGGACCCGAAGGCGAAATCATCGCAGCGACGGCAACTTCTGGGTGTGGGTCGGTAAACGGTCGAATCTGTAACCGTGCCTCTCGAAGTGTGAACCAGTCGGTCTCTCTCGACACGGGCTCCTCGCTGCGAAACAGTTCAAGGATTGCCTCGAGCCCCTCTTCCATCCTGCGTCGCTGATCCACAGGGTTGATGCCCAACATGAATGCGTCCGAGGGCAAAGCGCCTGGGCCGACTCCCAACATGACCCGGCCGCGAGTCATGTGATCAAGCTGCACAATGCGCTGAGCTGTCATGAACGGGTGGTGGTAGGGGAGCGATGCCACCCCAGTACCAAGGCGGATATGCCGAGTGCGCTCAGCGGCCGCAGCAATAAACACCTCGGGCGAGGCAATGATCTCGAAACCACCTGAGTGATGCTCGCCGATCCAAGCCTCGTGAAACCCAATGCGATCAAGGTGTTCAATCAGTTGTAGATCGCGCTCTAGTGCGAGGGTGACGTTCTGATGCACCGGATGAAACGGTGCCATGAAGATTCCGCAGCGAAGAGGCCAATCCATGTTGCAAGCCCCCGTTAGTTTGCAAGGTCTGGTTGTTGTTCCATGATCCAGGTGTAGAGCGGGTGAAAGCTAAATGCGCCGGCCATTTCTGAGCCCATTTGTCCGCGTGTGTGGCGTGCTACATCGGGGTCAATCAGCACGGGTTTTCCGGCTGCCATCGCCATCAGTTGTGATTGGCAGGTTCGCTCGGCCGTGATGAACCACCAGGCGGCTGCATCCACAGATGTACCTACGGTCAGCAGTCCGTGATTGCGCAGGATTGCCATCTTGTTGTTGCCAAGGGCTTCTGCAATACGGGCGCCCTCAGAGGTCTCGTTGACCACGCCTGTGAAATCATCGAATAACGCATGGTCCTCGAAGAATGCACACGAGTCTTGGGTGAGTGGATCGAGTTCGATGCCAAGCGATGCAAAGGTCTTGCCGTAGATCGAATGGGAGTGTGCTGCGGCAATCACATCGGGACGGGCCATGTGAACCTGTGAGTGAATGGCAAATGCCGCTGCGTTCACTGGCCAATCACCAATAACGACATTGCCATCGTGATCAACACAGATCAGGTCAGAGGCCCGAATCTGCTTAAAGCTCATACCGAACGGATTCACCCAAAACCTGTCTGGAAATTCGGGGTCTCTCGCCGTGATGTGCCCGGCTACGCCCTCTTCGAATCCAAAGAGCCCAAACAACCGAAAGGCGGCGGCAAGGCGCTGCTTGAGAAACTGCCGTTCCTCTTCGATATCAGAGAATTCGGGAATGGTGAACGGTGTGGGTCGCATGGAATGCTCCAGTAGTTGTCGGGGAAGGGTAGGTCAGTCGGTGCATGCGGCGATGACCTGATCCCAGTAGGACTCAAAGCTATCTCGCTGGTCTGCTGTGGTCTTGCCGAGCCGCACCAGAACCGTATCGCTGTTCGGGATACACATGACGATCTGCTTCTCGTAACCATTCGCCCAGAAGATCTCGCCTGGTCCTGTTCCACGAGAACTACTGGCTGACCCCCGGCGGACCCACCAGTGCTGGCCGTAGAGCCAACCGTCATCGGGATCTACCGAGACTGCTGTTCTTGCAGCGTTCACCCAGCCCTCGGGCAGTATGCGCTGCGAACCCCACACGCCATCGCGCAGGTAGAGCAACCCAAACCTTGCAAAGTCCTGAGCAGATGCAAAAAGGTAGGAAGATCCAATAAAGGTGCCAGCGGCATCGAAGCGTGGCTCCGCAGCACTCATGCCTAGTGGACCAAAGAGCCTCTCCTGAAGGAACTCCAGCATGACTCTGCTTCGCTCAACAGGGTCCGATCCTGCGCCGAGGACCTGCGCTACGTGCCGGGCAATGATGTTGGTAGTGCCACTCGAATAATTGAAAACCGACCCGACGCTGTGTTCCAAGGGGCGCGAGGCCGCATAGCCAGCAACGTCATGTGTTCCCGAACCGAACAACATCTCTAGGCAGTCTGATTCCTTATCGTCTACGTAGTCCTCAACAAACTGCAGTCCTGAGCGCATCTCTAACAGGTCA
>CAMDAT010000177.1 GCA_945888825.1 Bifidobacterium breve
TCCATCCAAGTGCGCGCAACTACCGAGACTCCGTCGGTCAGGCCGAATCGAAACGACAGGAATGCTGCACGTTTTGCCATGAGCGCCACAGGTTAGGGTCACAGAGATGCAGTTAGGGATTCGCGGATGATTTCGGAACAGGCATACGAGGTGCTCGCCGCTCAGTGGCGCGAGCCCGGCTTTACCTGCCCGAACAGCAAGACCTATCCGTGGCTCTGGCTTTGGGACTCGAGTTTTCATGCCATTGCTTGGGCTCACCTTGGTGACGCAGAGCGCGCAGTCACGGAACTCACCACAGCGCTATCCGCTCAGGACACGGACGGGTTCGTTCCACATGTTCTGTACCTAGATGGTTCGCAAGATCATGAAGCGTTCTGGGGTCGCTCGGACACATCATCGATTACACAACCGCCCATCTATGGCCTAGCAATTGCCGAACTCGCTCGCCTTGGAATTTCTCTACCGGCCGATCTTGTTGATCGAGCCACGGCTGGGCTCAACTTTTTATTCGAATCGCGCCGTAGAAGTCCCGCTGGTCTGATTGAAATTGTTCACCCTTGGGAATCGGGATGTGATCACAGCCCTCGGTGGGATGACCTGGTTCTGGGCCAGAGTGAATTTGATGAGGAAGTCTGGTTTCGCCGAAAAGGGGAATTGTTGCAGGGGATTGAGCGCAAGGCTGGGGGAGCGCCAATTTGGAACGATCAGTTTGCTGTGGGGTCGGTTGCGTTCAGTGCGATAACAGCGTTTTGTGCACATGAGCTTGCAGGTGTGACTGGGGACCAATCGCTCCTCGACCACGCTGCCGATGTCTCGGATGCATTGGCGTTGCGTTGGGAGCCAGGCCTCCGCACCTGGGTTGATGACGGCCCAACGGCGAATGGTTCTGGTCGAGTGCGCACTGTTGAAGCGCTGCTACCGCTGCTGACGCTGCCGATCAAAAGGGGCAACTCTGCTGGAGTGGCTGATTTGGCTGCTGGCGGAGTGGCAGATGTGGCTGCCGCAGAACTAATGGATGCAGGGGCCTTTGCGGGGCCATATGGTGCCCGGCAGGTTCACATTGATGAACCGACGTACCTACCCACCACCTATTGGCGTGGGCCCAGTTGGCCACAGTTGAACTACTTGTTGTGGCTGGGTTTGCAGCGTGTGGGGAAATTCGCCGAGGCAGCGCTGCTAGCAGAGTGCAGCCGAACTGGTGCACTGCAATCGGGGTGGGCTGAATATTGGGATGCCGATACTGCTACTGCTGGCGGCGCGGTACCTCAGTCCTGGACCACTTTGGCAGCGTGCATGGACGCTCGGCAGGCGTAGGCACTCGTGTAGCTGTCTGAAGTTTCGGCCTGGCCCAAGTTCCGGGTTCTTGAAGTATCTAAAATGTAATGAGATGTACTGAAAGTATCTATACTGCTCGGCATGACAAGACAGTCCCGTAAGCTGACAGCCCAGAACCCAGCAGCCCCGCAAGCAGCAGACCCATACGCGGCTGGCAAGTTGTATCTAGAATTTTGTGGGGAGGACCACACACTGAGTCCCGGCGAATCGCTCAGTTTTGGTCGAGCGGCAGACCTAGTCATTGACGAGAACCCCTACATGCACCGAGTCGTAGGTCGCTTTGTGCAGCGCGGCAATCACTGGTGCATAGAGAATCACAGCCGCAGTATCACCTTTACCATCAGAGAGTTGGCTGGCCTGAGTTCGGCGCTCGTTGGCCCCCAGTCAACTGCGGCACTTCTGCAAGGTGAGTTCACCTGCGGGTTCGTATCCGGCCCAACCCGCTATGAACTCTCTGGGGCACTTGAGGGGTTCGAGTGGGATACCGACCTGCTCGGCCAGGCTGGAGCACTTGGTACTCAAACAATGGATTGGGGTCGCGTTGACTTGAACGAGGACCAGCGCTTGTTGTTGCTCGCCATGTGCGAACAGCGATTGCTGAATCCTCAAACGGAGCAAACTCAGCCTCCATCAAACCGTCAGGGTGCTGCGCGACTTGGCTGGTCACTCACCAAATTCAATCGAAAACTCGATCACCTCTGCGAGAAATTGCATCGGGCAGGCATACCCAATGTGCATGGCGGACTCGGTGCCAACGCGATGGACCGGCGTGTGCACCTGATGGACCACGCTCTTCAGGTTGAACTCGTCAGCGTGAACGACTTGCACTTAATCGATCGGCAGCACCCTGCTGCCTAGCTTACGGGTGGGCAATCTGAACTGCAGTGGCTGCAGTTGGCGAGACCAGCCATCCTCGACCAGTGCAGGGCAGAAGTTCCGATCGAACTTCTAGAGAGCAATGCAGCAGCGCCCCGTGATGATCTGGATCGACTCCCAACAAAATGCCGGTCCTTGAGGAGCGAAGCTGAGCGATGAGATCGCTGTAGGACCGCAACAAGCTATCGATATCTCCACTGAGCACCAGCCTGACCGGATGGGTTCGGCCCAGCTTCACTAGCTTGGCCAACTCGGCTTCAATCTGATCTCCGTCTGGCAATTCCAACAAGGTGCACACGTCATCTACTGCAATCAGAGTCGGAGTTCCCGACCGGATTGAACTTTCAGTTGCCCGAAGGAAGCTGCTGGCATCTGCTGCGCACGGCGGTTCTAGGAGGGCCGCGGACCATTGTGTTGAGTCATGTGCGGTACTGCCATGTGCTGCTAGCAAGAAACTGGCTGGGCTGGCTGGGCTGGCTTGGCTGGCTGGGCTGACTGGGCTTGCTGGATAGGGATTGGGATTGCGATTGGAATGCAGTGCCAGGGCCAAGGTGTTGAGGGTCGAGGACTTGCCGCTTCGGGGTAGACCCGCAACGAGAGCGTGATGATGGGTGAGGTCAAGAATTGCTAGATCCATCTGTTCCGCCTCGAGTCCGCATGCAAGCAAGGTCCATGGGGGCGAGGCGCTGACGCCCGCTGATCCTCGATCTAGCTGATCTCCTTGGCCTCCCTGACCGACTTGGCCTGCGGTTACCTGGGTGCCTCGTAGAGATGGCAGTTCTGAAAATCTGAGTCGCCGAGGCAGCGTGGCGATTTCTTGCGCAGTACCGAGTTGCCTGAGCACAGCTTGCTGACTCAGGTCATCAGGTTGAGCCACTTGAACTTGGTGGCCTTGCAGCCAGCCACGGCCCGGTGGAGTCTCCTTGGCTGCAGACTCGGGTTCAAGGCCCAACATAAGAGCATCATCTTCTGTTGGACTCCGCAGGAATATTTGACAGCCGAGCAGGGCCGCAAGCCTGGGTGGCACATCGGCGCGGCGGTTGGCTGCAAGCAGAACGTGCAGCCCAAGGGAACGTCCGTCTCGAGCGATTCGGAGCAGCAGTTCCATGGCCTCGCCCCGATTGATCCGCTCATACAACTCCTCGAAGGCACCGAAGCCATCGATCAGCAGCAAGTGCGGACTGCGGCCTGAGTTCATGCCGCTGGGCTGGGATCGTGTCTGAAGTTCGCCCGCAAAGCGACGCAATAGTCGAAGGACCCGTTCTGAGTCCTCGACCGAGATGATTGCTCCCACCTGTGAAAACGCCTGCAGTGCTCCGAGCGCTGTTCCAGCATCTATTCCGTAAATCTGTACGCGCCCCTGGAACTGAGTAATTGCAGCCATGGCGCCAGCCTGCAGTGCCGTACTTCGACCAGAACCACTCGCTCCGAGCAGGAGCAGGCCGCCATCTCGAGACAGATTCACCTCGAGCAGTTCACGACGCTGCTGATCGGGGCGATCAGTCCACCCAATTGCGAGTGCGTCTCCGCTGCTCTGCACTTGGGACAGCTTGAGATGCTCAGGTAAGGCCTCAAGCCAAGGAGGCCGTGGGCGCCCAAGTTGCTCGGCAGCAGCAGCACTGATGGCGGAACTCACGGCTAAATCCAATTCCGTTGGTGACGCGTGTGCACTGGCGAACGGGTTGCGAGGCGGGGGGTCACCGAGCGGCCGAGACTGCACGCGAGAGGCAGGTGAGCCAGAGGAACCGCTGTATGCCAACTGCACTGCGGCGCACTGCCCGGGTCCGCTGCGCAGGATTGCCCTGCCCGGAACCTCACGGGGGAGCAGCGCAGCCTCGGCGATTTCAACCACATCGCGACTGTCATCCTCATCTGCAACTCGCAGAGCAATCCGCAAACCCGTATTTGCTCGGATCGCGTCAGTGATGACCCCCGCTGGGCGCTGAGTTGCAAGCACTAGGTGCATACCTAGGCTGCGTCCGCGTTGAGAGAGGTCCACCAGACCGTCAACAAACTCGGGGAGTTCGCGGGCCAAGGTTGCGAATTCATCCACGACCACGATGAGCGCAGGCGGAACTTCGGCAGAGCAGTTCTTGGGGGTTTCAGTTATCTCAGAGATTTCTAATCGAGCTAGCTGGGCTTCTCTGTAGTGCAGTTCTGCTCGCAGCGACACAAGCGCCCGCTTGGCGAGTTGTGGGGACAGGTCCGTAATGAGGCCTACCGTGTGTGGGAGCGAGGTGAGGGTGCGAAATGCTGCGCCACCCTTGTAGTCAACTAACAAGAAGCTGAGTCGTTTTGGGCTGTGATGCAGCGCCATCGAGGCGACCAAACTGCGCAGAAGTTCGCTCTTGCCTGAGCCAGTTGTGCCAGCAATAAGTGCGTGCGGGCCGTCGGTGCGCAGGTCAAGGTGAAGGACCCCATTTGCTACCTTCCCGAGGGGTGCGGCCAGACTCGATGAGTCTGCAGAGAGCTCCCATTGCTCGATGACCGCCCGGGGATCGAGCAGCATCTCTTGATTGGCGAGCACCTCGTGCAAGTTCACTTGAGCTGGCAAATGAGAGGTGGGTAGGCGCTGAGGAAGAGGTGACTCGCCTTCAGTGCTGGCGCTGCTGCTTAGGACAACAGAGGACTGCTCGGCCTGCAAAGGTGCCAAGCTTCGAGCCAGCGGAACTGCCTCATCCTCGGTGAGATCCTCAAGGGATAAGTTCAGCACTCGGTGCTCCTCGGAGTCTTCTAAAACGGGGTCATCGCGAGGAACCGAATGAAGAATCAGCCTATGTGGCTGACCCAGTTCGACGATGGCCTGCAGTTCTGGCGGAAGTCCCGCTCTGCGTGCGCTCAGCCAGAGAACCCGAGTAGTGGCCCTGCCGTGATGCTCGATGGCCGCTCGGACTAGGTCATCATCAGTCCCGTCGATCACTAACAGGGTTCGCGAACTGCCACCCTGAACGCGGCAGTGGGGTAGCCATGCGCACCACCTCCAGATATCAAGTCTGTCCTGTTGGGCAAGAACACAGATCTGTAGCTCCTCGGGCGGAAGTGCAACTGCCAACTGCAGCAGCAGACTCCGTGCAAG
>CAMDAT010000178.1 GCA_945888825.1 Bifidobacterium breve
GGGGCCTGCTTGTTCTTGGTGAGCGACCTCTCGGCATATGTGACCGGCCAGAACTTGGCCGTGGACGGAGGCTGGACGGCATGGTGAATGAACAAGCAGTGGAGCCAGAGCTAGAAATCGCAGGGCGAAAGATCGGTGCGGCTTACCCGCCATATGTGATTCCCGAAATTGGAATCAACCACGAGGGCGATATGGCCAAAGCCCGGCGCATGATTGATGATGCCGCCACAGCTGGGGCCGAGGTAGTGAAGTTCCAATCTCACTCCCCCCCTGACGAGATGATTCCCAATGACGTAATCCCTGCAAATGCGGATGTCTCAATCTGGGACATCATCAGTAGGTGCACGCTGACCTGGGACCAGGAGCGAGCCCTGAAGGCATACGCCGAAGAGCGAGGCCTGACGTATCTCTCGACACCATTCTCACGCGAGGCAGCGGATCATCTTCTTGGCATGGACGTAGCTGCGTACAAAATTGGATCGGGCGAGTGCAACAACTTGCCACTGATCGAACATATTGCATCTTTCGGGAAGCCCGTGATTTTGTCTACCGGCATGAACGACCTGAGTTCTGTTGCACGATCAGTTGAGATTTTCCGCAAGCACCGCACCCCGTTCGCCCTCCTGCACTGCACAAGCCTGTACCCAACGCCGCGTAACAAAGTGCGCCTCGGTGCCCTAGCTGAGCTTCGAGATGCGTTCCCTGATGCTGTGCTTGGACTGTCGGATCACACGCTGAGCAATCACGTAGCCATTGCCGCGGTCGCACTCGGGGCGAGCATTTTGGAACGACACTTCACCAGCGACGCCAACTGGGACGGACCAGATATCGAGATTTCGATGACTCCAGAAGACCTCAGGGACCTTGTGGATGGCAGTCGCTGGGCCCATGAGGCTCTTGGTGGGTCGAAAACCATTCTTGAAGAGGAACAGCCAACCATCGATTTTGCGTATGCCTCGGTGGTTACGCTGTGCGAGGTAAACGCTGGCGACAGTTTCGACGCGAGGAACCTGTGGGTGAAACGACCAGGAACTGGTGAGATTCTGGCTCCGGAGTACGAGAGCCTTCTCGGAAAGTTTGCTACCCGGGCGCTACCGGCCAATTACCAACTCCGCTGGTCTGATGTTCAGCGCTGAGCAAGACCTACCCACAACGAGGCATATCTGCTTCCTAACGGGTACTCGAGCAGATTTCGGCAAGCTGAAGCCACTCATTGTTGGCGCATCAGAGCTGCCCGGAATCCGCGTCACGGTGCTCGTCACCGGCATGCATCTGATGCCAAAGTACGGCTCAACGGTCAATGAAGTTCGCCGGCTCGAGCCGGGCGTGAATATTCGCGAGTTCGACAACCAAAGCGAGGGCGACTCGATGGATCGGATTTTGGCCCGAACTATTGAGGGTCTTGCCGAACTCATCGATGAGGACCGACCCGACCTGATTGTGGTGCACGGGGATCGGGTTGAGGCACTTGGTGGGGCTGCCGGCGGAGCGTTGCGCAATGTGGCCGTCGCACATGTTGAGGGTGGCGAGCTCTCCGGCACAATCGACGGAGTCTTGCGTCATGCAGTCTCGAAGCTGTCGCACATTCACCTAGTGGCAAACGAGGAGTCCAAACGTCGAGTGGTGCAACTCGGGGAGGACTCAGCAACCGTGTGGGCGATTGGATCACCTGATATTGATGTCATGCTCTCCGACAGCTTGCCCTCGTTAGGCGAGGTACTTTCTGATTACGAGATTCCCTTCGATTCTTATGCGCTAGTGATTTTGCATGGGGTTACAACCGAAGACGTTCAGACAAATGCTGCGGTGGCCTCCGGGATGATCGATGCCCTCATCAAACGTGATGGGAACGCCGTCATCGTGCATCCCAATAATGATCCAGGCTCCGAGGTCATTCTGGATGCTTACGAGCGACTCGACGGAGACGAACGATTCCGGGTCTTTCCCTCACTTCGGTTTGAAGCCTTCTTAACGCTTCTGCGTCATGCAGAGATGCTCATTGGAAACTCAAGCGCTGGAATTCGCGAGGCGCCAATCTATGGAGTCCCCAGCGTTGACATCGGATCGAGGCAACGCGGGCGGGCGGACCATCCGAGCATCATTCACACCGGAATTTCTGCAGCAGAGGTGGCAGCAGCAATGACGGTGGCTGAGGGCATGCAGCGAGCAGAGCCCAGTTTGCAGTTCGGGACCGGAGACAGCGCTGAGCGCTTCTGCGCGTTGCTAGCAGGGAATGAAATCTGGGCTCGAGGCGTCGATAAGGTATTTCAAGATTTGCTCATCAGCGAAGATTGAGTCAGCAACTCACACTAAGGGGGGCCGTGGCCCAGAATCTGCCATCACTTACTGCTGTGGTCAGCCGCTTTCCGGCGCCGTCACAGACATTTATTCTTCGAAAACTCATTGGCCTACGTGAGGCCGGCATGGCCGTCACCGTTGCCTCAACCTCATTCACTGCGAGCAGCGCAGAACTGGGGTTTCCGATGCTCTCCCTCATGCCCTGGCAGTCACCGCGAGTAGCACTTCAGGCATCGAGTCGATCAGCTTGGCCCGCAGCCTTTTCAGCTGTGCTCGGAGGAGGCCAGAAGCAGTCTGGCGGACTGCGTCAGCGGGTGACTCTTGCGCCGCTACGCGCTATTGACTCAGATATTGCCCATTTTGAATTCTCCGGCATCGCCGCCTCGTACCTTGATGAACTTCCGAGGCTCCATCGAGACACGAAGATTGCTGTGAGCTGCCGCGGAGCGGCCGAGCAGATTGAGCCCCTCAAGAACCCACAGCGACGGGTGGCTCTGGAGCGAGTCTTTGAGATCGCCGATCTCATTCATTGCGTCTCCGATGATATGCGGCAAACGGTCGAGGGACTCGGTGCCCCAGCCGACAAGATTCTCGTCAACCGTCCGGCAATTCCGGTCGATCAGTTCTCGGCGCTTCGAGACCGCAGACTTGAGCACGAGGGCCCATTCCGATTGCTCTCCATTGGGCGGCTTCATTGGAAAAAGGGATTCGACGACAGCATTCGAGCAGTAGCTGAACTTCGAAAACGAGGCATTGCAGTTGAGTACAGGATTGCAGGTGAAGGGCCAGAGCGAGAGAAGTTGATGTTCATGATCCATGAACTTGGCTGCGAGGACTCAGTGAGCCTGGTTGGCAGTCTTGGTCAACCAGAGATCAAAGAGTTGCTTGGTTGGGCCGACGCGCTCCTTCTTCCGAGTTTGAGCGAAGGAATCTCAAATGCCGTGCTTGAGGCAATGGCAGCTGGCCTGCCCGTGGTGAGCACCCGCTGCGGCGGTATGGCTGAAGTGGTTGAAGATGGCGTAAACGGAATCCTGGTTGAGGTTGGCGACACTGGAGCGATGTGTGATCACCTCGCTGAGCTCGCTAGTAGCGCAAGTACGCGCTCACGGCTCGGTTTGGCTGCAGCAGTTACCGCTGATGAGCGCCTCGACATCAGCCATCAGGTGGGCAGGTTTATATCCGCATACTCAGAGCTGATCGCCGCCTCCTAGAAACTGCCGCGCAGGTCAGTCGGCAGGGCAGGTCAGTCGGCAGGGCAGTCAGTCGGCAGGGCAGTCAGTCGGCAGGGCAGTCAGGCAGTCAGGGCAGCAACCGCATCCACGAGTCGCTGTGAGGACTGCCCATCCGTGTAGGTCAACAAGTCCTTGATCATCCGCTGACGAGATACGGAATCTGCCTCGGGGTGTTGCAACGCGTCTTTGGTAGCCAGAATCAGTTCCTCAGCGCTATCAACGGTCCTGAGCCCACCCGAGGCAGTAATGGGGAGCCAGTGCTCCTGGCTGTACATGTCTTTGATTCGCGAATTCTCAGAGACTGTCGCACCCGGAACGAATCTGGGTCCGATCTGTGGCCGATCAAACATCGCCCCGTCGAGCGTCATGGATGAACACACGTTGATGTGAACTACGCAATGCGAAAGCGAGGACATCTGGATGATGATGTCCTCCTCTGAAGGCCACCCGCGGAATGACGAGATCCCTGCCGCCCATGGGTCGACAACCTGACCGTGACGAAGCTGGCTACTCAGCTCAGACCAAGCCTCTGGCGGCTCCGCTGGGTGACGACGCACAAGAATGTAGGGGTCCTCAGCGAACCGACCTTGGTCAATCGCGTCATCAAGCAATCGGATAAGTGAGGCCTCACCCGGAACCAGATGCGCTGGACCAGCACCGTACAAAATGATCGGCCGGTCCTGAGGGAGCGAGAGTGCGCTACACCACTCCTCACGGCTCATGAGTAGTTCTGGCTTGCGATGAAGATCAAACTGCGGAGCACCAATAACCTTGACTCGCTCTGCATCTAGCTGCGGGTACGTTCTGACTAGTTCTGTCCGGTTGTACTTGTTCCAAACGAGCAGTTGTTCACTGCATGCCAGCATTCGCTCCCGAGTAGTTGGGTTATCGAACGAGATAACGGAAGTAACTGAGAGCAGGCCGCTCTGCTGCGCCGCGTACAGGAGCAACCCGTCCTGATCGTGATAGGGGGTGATGCTGAGGACTGCATCTAGGTTGAGCGTGTCGAGAAAATCCGCAAAATCTCCAAGGTTTGTTCCACGGCTGAGCTGTTCGGGCTCGTCACGATCGAGGCGTGCGCCGGCTCCGGGAAGCGACACAGCCACGGCATCAACCGCTGAGCGCAGGTGGTTCAAGAACCGGTCTCTCGGTGCATGCATCATCGAGAGTTGCCGGGCCCTACGGATCTTGGTGGTCGGGCTATTGAGTCGGCGGTCATGAAGAATGCTCTGCTTGCGCCGAAACATGCGGTACTCGTGAGACAGTTTTGCCTCGGGTAACTGCAGCACTTCATATCCGCCGCTCTCAAGCAGGGCTCGCAGCTCGGGGTCATCCCACCCCAATGCGATGACCGGGTGACACACCTGCGCAAGGCCAGCTAGTACCCCTGTGGGCACAAAGTAACGAACGCTAAACCCGTACGTAATCGGAACCAGAACACGAGAATCTGTTTTCATATGTTGCCGTGCCGAACAGATCAGGTACGAATCCGAGAGAGCGCTAGAGCCTCTTTATAGAAGGCGTTGTTGCTCTCTAAATCGGTGCGGTCGCCAAAGGCCTGCAGCTTGCCGTGATCCATCACCATGATGCGATCACAGCTATTCAGCGTCGAGAGTCGATGCGCAATCACAAATAAGGTGACCGACCCTTTGAGTTCGTTCAAGGTCTCATGAACAAGTGACTCTGATTGCATGTCGAGTGC
>CAMDAT010000179.1 GCA_945888825.1 Bifidobacterium breve
GCGCCACAACCAATACAGGCTGCGGCATCCATGGCAGCATCTGCGGCCTCTTTGGGTACCAGGGTGATGTTGGCATCTGGTGCTGCACCGGTGTTGACCGAGATGTAACCACCGGCCTCGATGATTCGGTCAAACGCCGCACGGTTAACCGCCAAGTCTTTGACTAATGGGAAGCCGGCGGCACGCCAGGGCTCCACGACGATCTCATCGCCATCGGAGAACTTGCGCATAAAGAGCTGGCAAGTTGCCGTGCCCTTCTGCGGTCCATGCGCTTGGCCGTCGATCATCAAACTGCAGCTGCCACAGATGCCTTCGCGGCAGTCATGGTCAAATGCAATCGGCTCGCGATCATCCAAGATCAGGCCTTCGTTGACGTAATCCAACATCTCCAAGAAGGAGGCGTCGTCGGCAACTGCGACGTCGTAGTACTCAAATGCGCCAACGTCATTGGCAGATTCCTGCCGCCAGACTTTGAGCTTCAGATTCAAGGTGGTGCTCACAATTATTCTTCTTCCCTTATCCGGGCCGACTACTGCTAGTGCCGTTTACTTGTAGCTGCGCTGAGACAACTTGACGTTGTCAAAGATCAGCGGTTCTTTATTCAGGATTGCGTCCTTGTGAATATCGGGGCCGCCGTATTCCCAAGCCGCCACATAGGCGAAGTCCTCGTCATCGCGAAGCGCCTCGCCTTCGGGGGTCTGATGCTCTTCACGGAAGTGCCCTCCGCAGGACTCTTCGCGATGTAGAGCGTCACTCACTTTGAGCTCAGCCATCTCCATGAAGTCAGCAACTCGCAAGGCCTTCTCGAGGGACTGATTAAACCCGTTGCCAGAGCCAAGCACCTTGACCTCTTTCCAGAACTCGTCGCGTAGTGCCGGAATCTCGCTCAATGCCGTCTCAAGGCCAGCCCTGTTACGACTCATGCCGCAATAATCCCAGACCAACTTTCCGAGCTCGCGGTGGAAGTGATCAGGAGTTTTGGTGCCCTTGATCGCCATGAGTTGATCGACCATGTCTTGGGTGGAGGCAAGAGAACTTGTAAATGCCTCATGCGAGGTCTCGACTGGATCATCCCCGAGTAGCCCCGACAAGTACCCAGCCACTGTGCTTGGCGCAACAAAGTAGCCATCAGCCAAGCCCTGCATGAGCGCAGAAGCACCCAAACGGTTTGCGCCATGGTCACTGAAGTTGGCCTCGCCCAACGCGAACAGCCCGGGCACAGTGGTCTGAAGGTTGTAATCAACCCACAGTCCGCCCATGGTGTAGTGGGTTGCGGGGTAGATGCGCATCGGAACGCTGTAGGGGTCTTCGCCCGTGATGCGCTCATACATATCAAACAGGTTGCCGTAGCGGGCCTTGATAGTTTCCTTGCCAAGGCGTCCAATGGAATCAGCGAAGTCCAAGTACACGCCGTTCTTGAGCGATCCCACGCCGCGGCCTTCGTCCACCACAATCTTTGCGTTGCGTGAAGCAACGTCACGAGGAACCAAGTTGCCAAAGGCCGGGTACTTGCGCTCCAAGAAATAGTCGCGGTCAGCATCTTGAATATCGCCCGGCGCACGAGTTTCTTCTAGTGCCGAAGGCACCCAGATGCGCCCGTCATTTCGCAGAGACTCAGACATCAGCGTGAGCTTGGACTGAAACTCATCAGCCGGCGGGATGCACGTGGGGTGAATCTGCGTAAAGCAAGGATTAGCGAAGGCCGCGCCCCTCTTGTGCGCACGCCAGGTGGCGGTCACGTTGCATGCCTTGGCGTTGGTCGACAGGAAGTACACGTTGCCGTAACCGCCAGTTGCCAGCAGGACGGCATGTGCCGAATGGGCGCTGATCTCGCCAGTCAGCAAGTCACGCGCTGTGATGCCGACTGCCCGGCCGTCGTGCACCACCACGTCTTGCATGTCCATGCGGTTATACAGGGTGACGGTGCCCAACTGAATCTGCCGCGCTAGTGCCTGATACGCACCAAGTAGCAACTGTTGCCCTGTTTGACCACGGGCATAAAAGGTACGAGATACCTGGGCCCCGCCAAAGGAGCGGTTGTCTAAGAGGCCGCCGTACTCGCGAGCAAAGGGCACACCCTGTGCCGTTGCTTGATCGATGATGTTGACCGAGCTTTGGGCCAAGCGATACACGTTTGACTCACGCGAGCGGTAGTCGCCACCCTTGATGGTGTCGTAGAACAACCGCTGAATACTGTCGCCGTCGTTCTTGTAGTTCTTTGCTCCATTGATGCCACCTTGGGCAGCAATTGAGTGCGCTCGACGTGGAGAGTCGTGATACGTGAACACGCTCACGTTGTATCCGGCCTCACCCAAAGAGGCTGCAGCAGCAGCACCCGCTAGGCCAGAGCCAACGACGATTACCTCAAACTTGCGGCGATTGTGCGGAGCCACGAGTTTTAGGTCGAACTTGTGCTTATCCCACTTGTCAGCCAGAGGGCCTTCAGGTGTTTTGGAATCGAGGGTCAGTGCCACGAGGGTGAACCTCCTGCAGTAGTAACGGGCATGGGGGCTTGAGTTGGCGAAGTAGCAGTCACGATTTCAGTGCACCACGCCAGCAAGAACAGCAATAGGGAATAGGCAGTTGATCCCTGCAACCAGAATGGCAAACCCCGCCGCAAACCCTCGGCGAGCGCTGTTGTAACGAGGGTTGTTCATGCCCGTGCTCTGGAAGATGGACCAACCCCCATGGAACAAGTGAATGCCCAAGGCAATATTGGCCAGAATGTAAATGATGGCGATTGGCCAACGCTCAAAGCTGGCAACCAAGTTGTCGTAGGCAGCGCCACGCACGTAGTCGGGGTTGGCAAACCCCCAGGTCAGATCTGAGAGGTGAAAGATCACGTACAAGCCAATGATGATGCCCGTCCAGCGCATAGTGCGTGAAGCAAATGTCACCGCCACATAATCACGTGGCGACTGATACTTGATGGGACGAGCGCGGTGATTCATCCGGGTCAGCGTGTAGGCCGAATGGATATGGAACCCGAACATCACAATGAGCCCGATGCGGAAGATCCACAGCACCACTCCATGCGGAAAGATCGGATACAGAAGCGTCCGCAAGCTCTCGGCGTAGTGGTCAAACTCGGTTCGGCCTAGGAACATCTTGAGGTTGCCCACCATGTGAACAAGCACAAAGCCCATCAGGCCAATGCCTGTGAGAGCCATCACCCATTTTTTTCCAATGGCTGATGAATAAAACTCCACAATCCAGAACCTGGATTGTTTGGGGGGGCCGTTCACTTCCGGGGCGTCAGCTCCCGGACGACTCTCCGTTGCTTGGGTCATGCATATCTCCTGGCCAGACCAGCACGCTCCGAACGCAGTGCTCAGTACGTCCGAAACTAGTGCGTCTGAGCTCTCGCGACTAACCGGCACAAGATTCCTTCGGTTCACAGCCCCGCATTACCCTCATTGGCGTGTTCTATGTTCCAGGAATTTTTGAACCTCGATTCACCGTGACAGTCCGGCTGCTAGCGGCCGAGGCTGAAGCCATGGCAGACCGTTTTTGGTTATTCGGAGCCACGGCTGTGGTCGAACTCATCGACAGCGAAGGGTTTGTCAGGTTGATCGGAGACTTGACCCCCTCGGGGATTCGAGGCCTAGAGGCCGGTTCCCTTGTAGTTGGAATTGATCCCATCGAAGCCGATTTTGAACTCAGTAATGAGTGGCGCAAGCACGCTCAGGTTTGGGTGTGTGGCAACCGAATTCTGCTGCGGCCCGAATGGGTCAGTAACGACGCGCAACAACAACAGCAGGTAGATGACGGGTCACTGCTTGAGATTGTTCTGGAACCTGGCTCGGCATTTGGTTCTGGGAGTCATGCAACGACGAGACTCTGCGTTGGGCAGATCGCGCAGCTAGATCTGAGCGGGGCGCGTGTTCTAGACGTGGGCTGTGGCACGGGAGTTCTGAGTGTGGCGAGTGTTCTAGTCGGAGCGGAATCAGTGCTCGCCGTGGACAGTGACCCTGAGGCAATTCGAGTCACCGAACTAGTGGCCGAACTCAATGGAGTCTCGGAAAAGATCCAGACGTTGCCCGCTCAGGGCTTTGTCGGTGACGGGACCGAGTTTGATCTTGTACTGGCAAACTTGTTGCTGCCGATCATCGAGGAGAGTGGAGCACAGCTAGCTAACAGTGTGGCCCCTGGAGGATTGATCATGGTGAGTGGGGTGTTGGAACATCAGCAGGAGCGCGTGGAGCAGGTTTTCTCGGAGTTCAAACTGAACCAGGTTGAACAGGAGGAGGGCTGGCTGGTGCTTGTGTTTGAGCGGTCCGGTTTAGCCGCGAGTGAGTAGCGGGTAGGAGACGGGTAGCCTGCGCGGATGCCACAAACTTCCTCCTCAGCAGATGCCTCACAGATTCTCCCGGCTACCGCTACCGCACCGCCAAAGATTTCTACCCTTGGCGAGCTGCGTGAGTCTGGGTGGCAGTCCGAGTCGGTCAAGTCTGAGTTGCGACGCAACGCAGTTGCTCGGATCCGAAGCGGTGAGCCGTTGTTCGCCGAGATTCTTGGTTATCAAGACACCGTGTTCCCGCAAGTAGAAAATGCTCTGCTTGCCGGCCATGACGTGATCTTCCTTGGCGAGCGCGGCCAAGCCAAGACTCGCATTATTCGGTCACTTATCGAGTTGCTTGACGAGTGGCTTCCAATCGTCGAGGGATCGGAAATCAACGACGATCCGTATGCTCCGGTCTCGTTCCACGCCAGGTCGCTTCTGGCCGAACATGGCGAAAATACGCCCATTTCTTGGGTCCACCGCTCTTTCCGCTTTGGCGAGAAACTAGCGACACCCGACACTGCAATTGCAGATTTGATCGGCGAGGTTGATCCCATCAAAGTCGCCGAAGGCCGTTACTTGTCCGATGAACTCACCCTGCATTACGGCCTAGTTCCTCGGACCAATCGCGGAATCTTTGCCATCAATGAGTTGCCCGACCTATCCGAGCGAATTCAGGTTGGCCTGCTCAACGTGCTCGAAGAGCGAGACATTCAAATTCGCGGTTACAAGATTCGCCTGCCGCTCGACGTCATGCTGGTGGCTTCGGCAAACCCCGAGGACTACACCAACCGTGGTCGGCTGATCACCCCACTGAAGGATCGTTTTGGTTCGCAGGTCCGCACTCATTACCCACTCGATGTCGAGACAGAGGTTGCCATCATCTTGCAAGAGGCCTCGCCATTCTCGGCCGAGGGCATCGGCGTCGAGGTTCCGGA
>CAMDAT010000180.1 GCA_945888825.1 Bifidobacterium breve
GTGCTGCCGAGCGCACGTAGTAGGTCGTTCGCCACGTCTTCAGTTGCTTCTAGGCCTGCCGAAATGCGAACCGTCCCTGGCGTGATCCCAGCTGCGGCAAGCTCATCTGGCATCAGGTTCACGTGGGTAGTCGACGCGGGATGGGTCACGAGCGTTTCTGGACCACCCAACGAGGTCGCAAGCTGACAGATCTGGGTGGATTCAACAAAGCGCTTTCCGGCCTCAAACCCACCGGCAAGGTCAATGGTGAGCAGACCTCCGCTGTGGCGCAGCTGCTTCTGCGCAAGTGCAAACTGAGGGTGAGAGGCCAAGCTTGGATGACGAACCTCGGTCACGGAATCCTCTGCCTCGAACAGAACCGCAAGGCGCTCAGCAGTGGCCGTCTGTTGACGCAGGCGCACGTCAAGGGTTCGCAATCCTCGCAGCCCACCCAGCGCATCAAAGGGCGCTGCATTAGCGCCCTGCAGCACGGCGAAACCCCAGATCCAATCCATCAATTCCCGAGTGCCTGCTACGACTCCAAGGGTGATGTCATTGTGGCCGCCGATTGCTTTGGTTGCGGAGTGCATAACGAGGTCAATCCCGAAGTCCACGGGACGCTGAGAGAGCGGCGTTGCAAAAGTCGAATCAACTGCCTTCATCGGACCTGGGATTGCAGCAAGCTGTTCCAGATCCACTAGGTCGAGACGCGGATTTGCTGGGGTCTCGGCTAGGAGCAACATGGTTCGTCCGGGAATAACTGCCGCACGCCAAGCTTCTGGGTCGGCGCAATCAACAAAGCTCACATCTATTCCAAAGCGTGGACATACAGACTGCAGAAGCATCTGCGTACCTGCATACAACTGATGCTGACTCACAATGTGATCACCCTTGGAGCACAGCCCAAGCACTACTGCCGCAATTGCACCCATCCCCGAACCAAACGCTCGTGCCGCCTCGGCACCCTCGAGGTCTGCAATTGCCTCTTCAAATGCGTTCACTGTGGGGTTGCCATAACGAGTATAGAACTGTGCCGCGCCAACTGCCGTGGCCATCTTTCGACCCTCTTCAATAGTCGGGGTCACGAAGGTGGATGTGGCCCACAGAACAGGCGCCAAGGAGGAGCCATTGGCACTTCGGCCAGAGCGAATCGCCAAGGTCTCTGGCTGTAGTGCATTCTCGGGCGTGGGTTCGGTGGTCATGCGTGCTCCTCAATGAACTGTGCAATTGGTGAGGACAACTGAGCGGTCTCGATGAGGAACCCATCGTGGCCGTGTGGGGAATCAATTTCGAGCCACTTGCTGCCGCTACCTGCCTCGAGCAGACCCTGATGCAAGAGTCGCTGCTGCACGGGTGGGTACAGGGTGTCAGAGTTCACCGAAGCGACCAGTGCCGGTGCGAGAACGCGTCTGAATGCTGCGGCAACTCCGCCGCGACCTCGTCCGATGTCATGTAAGTCCATCGAGCGATTCAAGCGTATGTAGCTATTGGCATCGAAACGGTCCACGAGCTTTTCACCTTGATATTCAAGGTAGTTCTCTACGTCGAAGCTGTGGCTAGTTTTGAAGTCCACAGGATCGGCGCTACGCCTTGCGAATCGCTCCGAAAACACCTGATCAGTGCGATAGGTAACTTGCGCTGCCATGCGGGCAATGGCCAAACCGCGATGCGGCCCGTGGCCTTCCCCAACGCCGTAGTAGTCGCCGCCCTGAAAGCCGGGGTCGGCCTCTATGGCGCTTCGGCCGATATGGCTCCAAGCAATCTGCTGCGCAGAGGCCTGAGCAGTGGCCGAGGCTAGGACCATTGAGCCAACTCTTTTTGGGTACATGATCGACCATTCAAGGGCCTGCATGCCTCCCATGGAACCACCCAGAACGCAACGCCACTTATACACACCAAGGGCATCTGCGAGTGATGCCTGTGTGCGCACCATGTCATGGATGGTCACCAGGGGAAAGGATGAGCCGTAGGGCCGGTCAGTGGCCGGATCAAGCGAGGCTGGTCCAGTTGAGCCCTGACACCCACCAAGCACGTTGATGCAGACTACAAAAAGTTCATCTGTGTTGACTGCCAGTCCCGGCCCAATGAGCGGCTCCCACCAGCCAGCCACTGGGTGGCCGTCCACGGCTCGTCCCGCAGCGTGGCTATCGCCAGTCAGAGCGTGGCAAATGAGCACAGCATTCGAGGCCGAATCGTTCAAACGCCCCCAAGTCTCGTAGGCAAGATCGAGCTTGTGAAGGGGCAGGCCACAGTCCAACTGAAAACTGCGTCCGTCAACCACCGAGTGGAACTTCCGACCCCCAAGCGCGTCGCCAGGTTGCCACGCGCCAGTTGGCGGGCGCTTGTCCTGACGGTTCGGTTGTGCGGGTAAGGAAGTCACGAGCTTGAACTCATATCGAATCTGTGGACTTTGGCATGGTGCGGAGGTCGACAGCTGAGAGGTTCCGCGCGAGCGGAACACTTCGGACACTTGGTTGCGAACCTGCGCGGTCTGCCACATCCTCGCCGAAGCGAGAAGGCACCTTGGGTGTCCGTCCCAGGTTGCCGGACCCCGAGGGGCCACTCCTGATGATCAGTTCATTGTCTCACAATGCTCACCCTTTTGGTCAAGTGAAACGAACAAAATCGGTGTAGCGGTGGTGTCACTCATGGCTTCGCTGCGCGCAGGGCTAATTCCAACCACCATCCGAAGACTGCATCAGTTGGGTCTATCTCGTAAGCCGCACACATGACCTTGCCGAGCTCGGCAAGGCTTTTTGCCCGATCCGTTTGGTCGCAGCTAGCGAGTTTCTGAGCGAGACCTGCCCCAGAAGCCCAGAGAGTTTCATCGATGGGGAGTTCCACCTGTAGCACTGACCGCGCCGACCACCGCAAAGCACCCGAGGACAGTCCGGCACCAAGATGCGTCGCAAGGGCTCGGGCCGAAACTGGAGGGGACAACAGCGCTGCAGTTAGGTGCCACACGGACTCTTGAGCGTGATTGGTGTTTCGCGGTTCGACGCTGATGGTTGGAGTGACGGGGATCAATCTTCCCTCGGGGTCTGCAACCGCTTCCACAATTCGAGTCTGAGTAGCCACGAGGACTTTTGGCACCTGTCTGGCACGGGCCCATTCAGCGATACGAGGCTGCAATCTCTCTAAAGCGGCCATATCTGCTGCGGGAGCGAGTTGCTTGCGACCACCGAACCGGCGCGCCTGCAGGCCCCAACTGTGACTGCCGGGGTCAATCATCCCGACGGTGATGAGCGGCGAAGCCTGAGCACGACCGAGGAGTTGAGGACCAGACTGACCAAGGTCCACCGAGGAGTCGAGCAAGGCATAGAACTCATCTCGAAACCCCGCTGTTGCCGTGGCAACCTCGCCGAGTCGCGGACCTGCAGTTGAATGCACCGATGGCAAGCCATGCGCACGAGCAAAGAGCGGACCCCAAGAGTCCCCAGGAAGCGGCTCTGGTTCTACAAACTGCTCGGCGATACCAAGGTCGTTGGGCTTGCCGCCCCACCAAACCTGAACCGACTGGGCTGGTTGGGCGGACTGTGCGGCCTGGGCTGACTGAGTCGACTGAACTACTCGGGAGTCGCCGGTTACTGAGCGTTGGAGAACGGGCGCACACACACGCACGGATGCCTCAAAGAATTCAGCCTCGCTTGCCCAGATTCCGCGTAGTTTTGCTGAACCGAGCAAGGATGAGCGCACCGCTGCAGTGTCGCGAGTGGCTAGGAAGGACTGCGGCTGCACCATGACAACCACTCCCCCCTCGCAGACCATCTCGAGGGCACCAAGCAAAAACAACGAGGCAGAATCTGCGTAGACCCCAATCTCACCGAAACGCTGCTGCACGGCCTGTCGAACGGCGGAACTTCTAGAAGTACGAGTTGCAAGTTGACTGAGAAATGGTGGATTCCCAATGACTAGGTCCCAGCCCGCAGGATTTCTACCCACCCAAGACTCTGGCCTTCGCAGCAACATGTCGCCAACGGCGATCTGCGGACGTAACCGAGACCCCGCCACGCGGCCAATACGCTGCTCTGCCCAAGCACGAAGCGAGTCCTGAGCCAGCGCTCCGGCTTGCGGGTCGATCTCACCACCGAACAGTCTCTGCTCAACAATCTCTTGGACAGCCACGCCGCGATCGGCAAGCGCATCTGCTGCAGCGATCAGAAATGAACCAGCACCGCATGTCGGGTCACAGATTTGTTGCGGCACATAACCAAATGTCGCAATTGCCTGCTCAACCAAAAACTTTGCGAGCACAGCCGGCGTGTAGTGCACCCCATCGGCCTTGCGCTGCTCGGCAGATACGGAACTCTCGTGGGCATGAATGCTCGCTTGCACAGCAGTGGTCGAAGGGGCAGCTCGCATCCCCCTAGTCTGTCGGCACGCGGGGATCGGGTGAGCGATGCCCTAGTGGGCCTCGGTCGCAGGTTGCAGATTGCAGCGCTTAGAGGGTGGGGACAGCGATGGAGTGGACAGTTCATGGGCAGCGCGAGGTGTACGAGAGTCCGTGGATCACGCTCTCACTCGTAGATGTAGAGACGCCCGGTGGCCGGCGCTACGAGCATCACGCAATCTCTTCCCTCGACGCTGCGGGGGTGATCGTGAGCGACCCCGACCGGGGAGTCATGCTTATGTGGCGACACCGTTTCTTGAGTAATCAATGGGGATTTGAAGTCCCGGGCGGGATGATCGAAGAAGGGGAAAGCCCAGAGGAAGCTGCTCGCCGCGAATGCATTGAGGAGTCCGGATGGTCAGCAGGCCCAATGCGCCTGCTGCAGTACTTCAACCCGAATGCCGGGCAGTCAACGCAGCGATTCTGGGTTTTTGCAGCCGAGGGCGGCGAACAAGTTGGGCCCGCTCACTCAGACGAGGCAGAGCGTGTGGACTGGGTCTCACCTTCGCGTCTGCGGCAAATCGTTTCCGAGAATCTGCTTCTGGATGGACTGAGCGCAATCGCAGTGCTGCATTACCTATCAAGTCTGACCTAGCGCTGTCCTGACTCAGGATCAGAGCTTCTGTGATGCGACTGCAGCCTTAGGAATCAGAACTTGGATCCCATGCTGCAAGATTTTGCAGGCGGGGATCGTTCGAGAACATCTCGACAATGGGAATATCTAGGCCCAGTCGCTTCTGGATTCGCTTCACTTCGAGTTCTTGATTCCAGAGAACCAAAGACACCACTAGACCATCTTCGCCAGCTCGCGCA
>CAMDAT010000181.1 GCA_945888825.1 Bifidobacterium breve
TGGTCGGGCGAGTTCCCCCTCCTCGCCGAGCAGCGACCACAACTACCACACCGTCTGCAACACCGAATGGGAGTTCAACTACTACAACTGTCAAGGCATCCACACCGACTACCAAGGCGGGTGGCTGAGATGGCAGAACTCGTGGAGGACCAAGATGACAGCACAGAGCGGATTACCGAGATTGGTGATCTAGAGGAGATTGATACTGCCCTGCATCCTGTTGCGATCGCAGTTGGCTTGGCCGCTGTGGTCATCTTGCTCATGCTGACAATTTTTGCGTTCAGCGCGTCACTCAAGAGCGGCTCATCTTCGGCGCAGGTAGGTCAAGTTACGGTGCCGCGGATGGCAGGCCGCAGTCTGGCCGAGGCTCAGGCCGAGCTCGAACGCATGGGCCTAGTCGTCGAAGCTGAGTACAACTCAAACGAGGTTATTCCAGCGGATACGGTCATTGGTCAGGATCCAGTTGCTGGCAGCCGACTAGAAGTTGGTGAGCAAATTATTTTGAGAGTCAGTGACGGCCTAGCTGGTGTGGACTTGCCTGACTTTGCTGGCATGAAAGGCCCAGAAGCTCTGAAAGTTCTCAAGACAATTGGCCTACTCGGAGAAGTCGAGGATGTCTTTGACGAGCAGGTTGTGCCGGGACTGATCGTTAGTTCTGCTCCCGCAGGTGGCACGCGGGCCGCACCTGGTTCCACCGTGAAGCTACGAGTCTCGCAGGGGCCAGAACCGCGGACTGTGCCAGAGATTGTTGGCCGTCCAGTAGGCGAAGCCATCGTTGAGCTCGCCCGGGCCGAACTCACCGTAGGAGAGATCTCGAGGCAGTTTTCTCCTGATCAGACGCCTGGCACGGTGCTCTCCTCAGACCCAGCACCTGCTGCGAAAGCGCCCCGGGATCAGCCAGTCAACCTAGTGGTGGCCTCTGCCGAGCAGCAGGCTGTGGTCCCTGACTTGGTGGGTCTTCGCAGTTCCTCAGCATCAAAGGTGGCCAAGGCCGCAGGGATGACGACAGCGGTGACAAATCTTGCGCTTATTGCAGGAGACCCGCGGGTTGGCTTAGTGATCAGCCAGACTCCCGTTGCGAACATGCCTAGCGCAGCGGGCACACCCATTCAGATCACCGTTGGGATCTTGTTGCCCACAACGACGACCACCGTCGCGGGCGCAAGTACCACCACGAGTCAGCCAGCCACAACAACCACCCGTGGCTAAACCGGCTTAAGCGGTTAGCTGCTTGGCAACACCGACTGCGTGGCGCAGTTGTTCAGAAAGTTGCTGATCAACTGGTGACCGCTGCTACTCAATACTGATTCGGGGTGGAACTGCACCCCTTCCACCATGAGCTCGCGATGGCGCAACCCCATGATCAAACCGTCCTCTGTTTGCGCTGTGATTTCGAGCTCATCTGGTAGTGATGATCGCTCGACAATCAACGAGTGATATCGCGTAGCTTCAAGCGGGTTGGGTAGGTCTGCAAACACGCCCCGGCCATCGTGTGTAATGAGAGAGGTTTTTCCGTGCACAACCTGTGGGGCTCGAATGACGTTGCCACCAAAGACTTCTCCAATGCACTGCAGACCGAGGCACACCCCGAATACGGGCCGTCGGCTGCCCCACTCGCGAATGAGGTCGTTCGAGAGCCCAGCCTGTGAAGGGTGACCGGGCCCAGGACTAATCAGAATTCCATCTGGATTGATTGCCTCAACATCGCTCAGGCTCAGAGCATCCTCACGGTGCACGATTGGCTGCGCGCCAAGCTCACCCAAGTACTGAACCAGGTTGTACACAAAGGAGTCGTAGTTATCGATCACCAGAATTCGGGGCATCAGACTGCAACAGTAGAACGAGAGAGGAGTTCTTACCGAACGGGTTCGGTCTATTCTGCAGAGATGGCTACTCCGGGAAAGCGCAAAGTTGATGCCGATCAGGCAGCGACTACTTCGTCCTCAAGTTCGACTCCGACGTCAACGAGCAAGCGGGTGACTCCACCGAAAGCAAAAAAAGATGCAACCTCAACGGCCCGCTATACGCCGCCGGTCAAGAAACATCACCATGGGCCAAGCCCCAAATGGGTTCCAATCACCATGTTCGGCGCGTGGGGTGTTGGCCTGTTAGTGATCATCTTGAATTACATGCAGGTGCTTCCGGGAACTGAATCTGGCGGCAACGGTTGGTACCTAGTAGCAGGCTTGGGCTCGATTCTGGCGGGCATCATGGTGGCCACCCAATACCGCTAGATGTCTACTAGGTGGACAACTAGCGGCTAGAAGGTGCCAAATTAGTGACAGTACCCAGCTTTATCCACAGCCTGTGGACAAGTTCAAGATCTGTGGATACCCAAGATCTGCGCCAGCGGTAGTCCTCGAGGCTTATTCCATGATTGGGGCGACAAGTTCCATATCGTCCATGCAGTGCCGCGGCGGCTCGGGGTCTTCATCATTTGCAGCAGTCATGCGCACTTCGGTGCCGCAAATGCTACATCGATAGATCAGCTTTACTTTGCGCAGGGTACCTGGGTCTGGTGGGGCCGGCGGCGGCGTTGCAAACTGCTGAAGAAAGAAAAAGCCCACTCGCAGAATCAGCGCACCCAAGATGAGTGCGCCAAACACAGTGCCGCTCGGAATATCAAAAACCGAGTGAATGATGATGCCGCTGACGACTATCACTACTGCCCAGACGCTCAGACGCATCCACCAAGGACGGCTCTTGCCTGCTGGCTCTGTGGGTTGTTCTTCGATCTCGTCCATAAATAGCAAGCGCCTCCGGTACAAGAGTACCGGAGGCGATCGCTAGCAATAATTAGCCCAGAAGTTCGATGATGGTGGCGTTCGCTAGCCCGCCACCCTCGCACATGGTCTGCAGGCCGATTCGGCCGCCCGAGCGCTCCAATTCATTGAGCATGGTGGCAAGCAACTTGGTGCCAGATGCGCCAAGAGGGTGACCCAGTGCAATAGCTCCACCGTTCGGGTTCACGCGGCTCATATCTGCCTTGAGTTCTTTCTCCCAGGCCAACACCACCGAAGCGAAAGCCTCGTTGATTTCAATATGGTCAATCTGATCCATGCTCAGGCCAGCCTTGGCTAGTGCCTTTTGCGTGGCGGGCATTGGGCCCGTCAGCATGCGAACAGGGTCGACTCCAGCTAGCGCAAAGCTGCGGAACTTGGCTCGAGGGGTGAGGCCCAACTCTTTTGCGTTCTCGGCGCTCATGATGAGTGCCGCAGACGCACCGTCACAGAGCTGCGAGCTGTTGCCTGCAGTGACCTTGCCGTCTTCCATAAAGGCGGGCTTGAGATTTGCTAGCCCCTCGGCAGTAGTACCTGCACGGATTCCCTCATCTCGGTTGTGCATGGTTTCGAGCACCGTGACTGCGCCGGTCTCTTTGTCGCGGATCTTCGAGAGGACGGGAATGATCTCGTTATCGAATCGTCCTTGTTCTGTAGCTGCCTCTGCGAGTTGCTGGGAACGTGCGCCGAAGGCGTCTAGATCTGCTCGGCTGAGTCCTGCTTCATTCGCAATAATTTCGGCAGACAGTCCCTGACCAACTAGTCCCTTATTGCCTTCGAGCAGTTCGACTTCGCTGTAGCGGTCCCAAGCTGCGCCAAACGGAAAGCCGATGTTCTTGCCAATCGAGCCGCCCATCGGGACCAGGCTCATGACCTCGACTCCAGAAGCGATCACCACGTCATATGCGCCGGCCATTACTCCTTGTGCAGCAAAGTGATAGGCCTGCTGTGAGGATCCGCACTGCCGATCGATGGTGGTAGCTGGAACTGACTCAGGGAACCCAGCGGCGAGTACTGCGTTACGACCCACGTTGAGAGCCTGCGCTCCTGCCTGCATCACGCAACCCATGATCACGTCGTCAATCAGCGCCGGATCAAGACTGTTGCGCTCGGCTAAGGCCTTGAGGGCCTCAGCGGCAAGGTCAACTGGGTGCCAGCCAGCTAATGCGCCGTTGCGTTTTCCGCCAGCGGTACGAACCACATCGATGATGACTGCCTCAGGCATAGCTGCTCCTTGGTCCCCAACGTCAGTCAACTTGACCGATCGGTCAAGAGTCTGATCCTTTCTCGGCCCGGGGTCAAAGCGCGTCGTGCAGTGACATCGTTCATAGCAGTACAGTTCCTGTGTCCGCGGAGCCACTTGCGACGCCGCGACGCAAAGCATTGCCCAATCAACTACTTGCAGCAGGGGATGAGATGACCACGCTTACGTTTGAAGAAATCAATGAGATGGTTGCTGGACGCACCGTGGCAACCGAGTTCCTGGCCACGCTTGCGGCCCACGGAGACCGCACGGCCCTGCGTTGGATGACTGCTGAGCAAACCTGGGATTCCATGACGTTCAACCAGATGGCAGACCGGGCTGCGCGAGCAGCGGCTGGCCTTCGGGCACTCGGAGTTGAGCCAGGGGATCGCGTGCTGCTGATGATGCGCAACATCGCAGAGTTCCACTACCTGGATCTTGCTGCGCTGTTCTTGGGAGCGACGCCTGTGTCGATCTATAACTCCTCGGCCGCCGATCAGGTGGCTTACCTTGCGGGGCACTGCTCTGCCAAGGTAGCAATCGTCGAGAACGAGGCGTTCTTGTCGAAGTTTATTGAAGTGCGAGATGCGCTTCCGGCTCTGCAAAACATTGTCGTGCTGCTTCCTGGATCTGAGCTTCCCACTGGAGTAGTTGGACCAAACGTACTGACTGACCCCGAGCCTCTTGACCTTGTCGAGGCTGCAAAAATCGGTTCCCCCGAAGATCTCGCCACAATCATCTACACCTCTGGTACCACCGGGCCGCCAAAGGGCGTCATGTTGTCGAACTACAACGTGGTGTGGACCATGGAAGCGTTTCTGCCTGTGTACGGCTGGACTCGTGATGACCTGGTTGGCAAGAAGGTCGTCTCGTATCTACCAATGGCACACATTGCCGAGCGTATGGTCTCGCATTACATGCTGCTAGGCGCTGGCATCGAAGTGTCCACCTGCCCCGAGACCTCGCTCCTCACAGCGTTCCTAGGCGAGGTTCACCCCAACATTGTCTTCGGTGTGCCACGTGTGTGGGAGAAGCTCTATGCAGGCGTTACTGCTGCACTTTCTGCTGACCCCGAGAAGGCCGAGAAATTTAACGAAGCCGTCGCGGCCGCAGAGCCACTTCGAGAAAAAATTACTTGGGGCACTGCAAC
>CAMDAT010000182.1 GCA_945888825.1 Bifidobacterium breve
GCGCACTGGCAGAAAGCACGCCCGTCTGGGAACCAGGAACCCAACACGGGTACCACGCTGTTACCTACGGTTGGCTCGTTGGAGAGATCGTGCGCCGGGTATCGGGCATGAGTATCGGCGAGTTTTTTGCAACCGAGGTAGCCGGCCCGCTGGGTTTGGACTTCTGGATTGGACTGCCCGAGCAACAACATGACCGGGTCTCTCGCCTAATCCCGATGGGCCTCCCCGAGGGAGTAGACCTTGAGTTCATCTCAGCCGCAGGTGCCGGCGCAGGTGCGGGCGCTGGTGTTGATGTAGCGACTGGGGAACCCGCAGAACCGGCTTCGATTGGTTTGGTTCAGATGCTCGACATGCTGCTCGGCCCCGACAACCTTGCAGGCAAGGCTCTCTCTGCGCCTGGCGGTGCCTTTATGGACCAAGAGGCTTGGAATACCCCCGAAATGTGGTCAGCCATGATCCCAGCGGCGAACGGGGTCACCAACGCCAATTCACTGGCTCGTATGTATGCTGCCTGCGTAGGCGAGGTTGATGGTGTGCGCCTGCTGTCTGAAGATGCGATGCACAAGGCAATTGAAGTTCAAACCGAGGGCGCTGACGCCGTGTTGATGTTTCCGATTCCCTTCGCCATGGGATTCATGCGCGGTTCAGACTTCTCGCCACTCTCCGGTGAGCGCTCCTTTGGCCACTACGGGGCCGGTGGATCAGTCGGCTTTGCAGACCCGGATCGCAAGATGGCCTTTGGCTATGTGATGAACCAGAT
This sequence comes from Bifidobacterium breve, assembly GCA_945888825.1. Classification (GTDB taxonomy): domain Bacteria; phylum Actinomycetota; class Acidimicrobiia; order Acidimicrobiales; family Microtrichaceae; genus IMCC26207. Next base: position 761 of record CAMDAT010000182.1, read on the forward strand.
GCAGTTCGGCCTTGCCGGAGACCCACGCACAGCCTCGCTGATCAAGGCGGTCGAGGCATCGATCAGCTGACCCCGCTGCACACCAAGAGCACGCTCAGTTTGCAGCCCACTTTGCGTTCTTGGCCCGTGGCGAGTCTCATGTCATGGTGAGTTCGCCCGAAGTCCCCAGTTCCCAAGCCCTCAGGCGACGCACATTTGCCATCATCTCGCACCCGGATGCTGGCAAGACCACCCTGACTGAAAAGCTGCTTTTGTATGGTGGCGCCCTCGGCCGTGAAGCCGGTGCAGTCAAGGCTAAGGGTGCTCGACGCTCAGCAACTAGCGACTGGATGGAACTAGAGCAGCAGCGCGGCATCTCAATCACATCAACTGTGTTGCAATTCCCCTATCGCGACTGTGTGGTCAACCTGCTTGACACCCCTGGGCACCGCGACTTCTCGGAGGATACGTACCGGGTACTCACGGCCTGCGATGCTGCAGTCATGGTGCTCGATGCTGCGAAAGGCATCGAAGCGCAGACCCAAAAACTGTTCGAAGTGTGCCGCAGTCGTGGCTTGCCCATCCTGACCTATGTCAATAAGTGGGATCGTCCAGGGTTGAGTCCGCTAGAACTCATCGACGACATCGAATCAAAGCTGGGGTTGATCTGTACGCCGATGACTTGGCCTGTGGGTATAGCCGGTGACTTTCGCGGCGTAGTCGACCGGAGCAGCGGGGATTTCATCCGCTTTACTCGAACTGCTCGGGGGTCAACCGAGGCTCCCGAAGAGATCGTTCCCGCCGATCGCGCCCTTGTTGAAGAAGGCGAATCTTGGACCGAGAGTCTGGATGAACTCGAACTGCTCTCGGGTGCCGAACACGACCGCGAGATGTTTCTTGAAGGTGAGACAACGCCGATGTTCTTCGGTTCTGCGCTGACCAACTTTGGGGTTCGGCTGTTGCTCGACTCGGTCATCGACGAGGTGCCAAGCCCATCACCCCGTGCCGACACCTCTGGAGAGAAGCGCCCACTCGATTCGCCATTCTCGGGGTTTGTGTTCAAGGTGCAGGCAAACATGGACCGCTCTCATCGCGACCGGATCGCCTTCTTGCGAGTGTGTTCGGGCCGCTTCGAACGCGGCATGGTGGTCATTCAAGATCGCAGCAGAAAACCGTTCGCCACCAAATACGCTCACTCGGTCTTTGGCCAAGAACGCGAGACACTCGAAGAGGCCTTTCCGGGAGACGTAATCGGACTTGTGAACGCAAATGATGTGCGGGTCGGAGACACCTTGTGGGCAGAGACCGCTGTGACGTTCCCAGAGATCCCAAGCTTTGCCCCAGAGTTCTTTGCCATTGCCCGCACCACCGATGTGAGTCGCACCAAGCAGTTCAGAAACGGCATCACCCAGCTAGACGAAGAGGGAGTGATTCAGGTGTTGCGTGACCCTGACTATGGCGACCAAGCACCTGTGCTCGCAGCTGTCGGGGCGCTGCAGTTTGAGGTTGCAAAGCACCGGCTCGAGAATGAGTTCGGCGCTCCCGTCGAGTTCTCCATGACGAACTACAAAGTGGCCCGGCGTACCGACGCCGAATCCGCACCCACGCTTCGGGCCATGCAAGGCGTAGATGTTCTGGCTCGCAGCGACGGCACATTGCTAGCGGTTTTTGAGTCCAGTTACTGGCTGGATCGCCTGATTGCCGAGCAGCCCGAGCTCACCTTGGATCGCCTCGTTGCAGAGGGCGAACTGCGCCAGTAGGAGCCTCTGCGCCCGCAGCCGCAGCCGCAAAACACCACTGCTCGGGCAATTATCGGCGAAGATGGTGAAGCATGACAGACCCCCACCACCCAAATGACCCCGATGGCGCAGGCAGCCCTGACGGCTATCAATTCCAGCGGGACAGGAACTTAGCGCCCACCTCAAAGCAGGTCGCTCAGCGGCGTCGACTGTTTGTGGCATGCGGCTTGGTTGCCGTATTTCTCATTGTCCTAGTTGTTGGCAGCATGCTCTCGGGAGGCAAGACCGAAGAGGATGCAACTCAGGGTGGCTCTACGAGCAGCAGTACCTCAACTGCGGAATCCGAAGAGGCAAGCACGACAACCGAACTGAAGAAACCTGCGCTCAAAGACCCACTTCAGGTTGCCGTTCCGCCCGAATCAGGGCAGCTCGTCAACCCCGCAAGCTCGGGTCACATGTGGTCTGACGAGGTTCCAGGAATCCTTACGTTTCGAGGCAACCCCACCCGCTCATATTTCGGCAGAGGCCCCGTCCCAAAGGCCCCGAAGGTTGCTTGGTACTACCCCAAAGATGGCGGGATGTGCTCGAGTTCCTCGTCCAAGGGAGTGACAAAGTCTTGGTGCGGAATGGGTTGGACTGGTCAACCGGCAGTGTTCAATCGCGATGGTCGCTTGTGGGTGGTGTTCGGGGCGTATGACGGCGCTGTGCATTTCATGGATGGCAACACGGGCGAAGATATTCTTCCGCCATTTAAGACTGGCGACATCATTAAAGGCTCCGTCACGGTGGATCCGAACGGCTTTCCGATTGTCTATTCAGGCAGTCGTGACAGCTACTACCGGGCCCTCGCTATCGACAGACCGGGCGAGGCCGTTGAGCTTTGGAAACTGTCGGCTAACGCTGTGTCTCCCACTTTATGGAATGACGACTGGGATGGTTCGGGTCTGATTCTTGATGACTACTTGCTTGAGGGCGGAGAGAACAGCCAGTTCCACATGGTCAAACTCAATCGCGCCTACGGAGCCGATGGTCTGGTGACGATCGACCCCAAGCTGGTGTTCAATGCGCCAAGCTGGGATCAGCAAGTCATCAGCGACCTTGCCGGGAATCGGGCAAAAGAGATGTCGATCGAGGGTTCGGTGGCCGTGTCGGGCAACACCGTGTACTACGCCAACTCGGGTGGACTGGTTGTGGGCTGGGACCTTGGCCCGCAAGTGGCCGGCACGGGCGAGCCAAAGCAGACCTTCCGCTTCTGGGCGGGTGACGACGCTGATGCCAGCATTGCCATAGATGCCGAGGGGTTCTTGTACGTGGCTGTTGAATACGAGCGGGGTAACGCCCGCTCTGCCGAAGTGGGCCAATTAATGAAGCTTGACCCCAAAAAGCCTGATGATCCGCTGGTGTGGAAATACGACGACCGGGTTGCTGCAACGGCTGGCTTCTGGACCAGCCCAGCGTTGTATAAAGACGTGGTGATCGCCGCAACAAACGGTGGGAAGTTACTGGCGCTTGACCGCGAAACTGGTGCCGAGCGGTGGACGATCAAACTGCCCGGCCCAACCTGGCAATCACCAGTCACGGTAGAGAACACCTTGGTATACGGCGACTGCAACGGTGTGCTGCGTGGTTACGACGTCTCTGATACCAAAGTGGTGCCACCGCAGCTTTGGGAGCTCAAGCTGGGCGGATGCCTTGAGGCAACACCGGCTGTGTGGGAAGGCTCTATTTTTGTTGGTAGCCGCGGCGGCAAGTTCTTTGCGCTTCGCGATGACGGCAAGCTCACCTCGCCAACAGCCGACCTCTCGGGGGGTGCCGGCGAGTAGGGGTGCTGTGCGTTAACCGGTTAGCTCATCGGCACCGTTGTGTTCGAGGTGCCAGCCGCCTCGCCAGCAGCATCGCTAGTTGCGTCGCCCGTTGCGGCGCCAGCGTCGAGCGGCAGCCAGGTTGGCAGTCCAGCGGTCAGATTCTTGCTACCCGGAGCGTCGGCCTGATTCCACCGTGTGGCCTCATACGCAACGCCTTGATAACGGATTTGTGAGCCGGCCTCGTAGGCAATAGCGCCGCTCCAATCGGGAAGGCTCGCCGCAAGATCCTTCAGCGACCCTGCGAGATCAACAGACACGGGTTGCCAGGGGGTTTCCCAGGGTCTATCTGGATCTGGCGTGTCACCTTGGGTGTACCACTTTGCTTGGTATGCCATCCCCTGAAAGAGAACTCGCTTTCCCTTGGCATAGACCGAAGCCTTGTTCCAAGCGGGATACGTGCCGTTAGGAAGGTCTGGCTTGGGAGCAGGCCGATCGTTCGGCATGACAGGGCCGAGGTAGCGCCAAGGTGAATCCCACAGGTTCTCGACGCGCTCATCGGGTCGGTTCTCTTTGGTCCACCATTTAGCCACGTACACGTTGCCGTGCCAAACAATTTTCTGACCCTCAACATAAATCCGACCCTCTTGCCATATCGGGTAGGGACTCGTGAGCGCATCATCTACCAGCACTGGGCGTTCAGTAGTCGTGGTCACCTGCTCATTCTTGCCAATTGCCCGCCCAGTCAGGTTATTCAGAATTCGAGAGAACTCAAGCGGTTCCTGCTCAACGCCACTGCACGTGTTGCTCACAATGAACTCATCCATTTGAGACCCGCAGGGGCCATCTCGGTTCGCCGACCACAGCGAGAGTCGGCCAAGGCCG
>CAMDAT010000183.1 GCA_945888825.1 Bifidobacterium breve
GGGCGACGAAGCAATCGTCTTTGCAAGAATCTTTGATGATCACACGGTGACCGAACAGCATCCCCAGTGGCCCGTGCAGATGGAATTCTCCATGACAAATTCCTGCAACCTGCAGTGCCAGATGTGCAACGGCGATTGGTCCTCGTCGATCAGGGCACATAGGGAGCAGCGGCCGCCACTTCCCGCCGTCTACGGCGACTCCTTTTTCGAAGAACTCGCAGAGTTCCTACCTCACCTCGAGAAGGTCAACTTTCTAGGTGGCGAGCCGTTCCTCGGCAAGGAGCCGCTGCGGGTCATGGCCATGCTCGCCAAGTTGCCGAACCCGCCTCAGGTCGCTGTGACAACGAATGGAACTCAATGGTCCGACCGGATCGAAAAGATCTGCGAGCAGTTGCCGATGTCATTCGTTTTGTCACTCGATGGCATTACAGCACCGACCTACGAGGGAATCCGTATTGGTGCCGAGTTCGACCAGGTCATGGTCAACCTAGACAGGTTTGAGTCCTACGCCGCCAGACACGGGACAAAAGTGAGCTTGGCACACTGCCTGATGCGATCGAACTGGCATGAGTTTGCACAGTTTCTGCGTTTTGCCGAGGATCGAGGATTCCAGGTTGGAATCAACGAGGTCGTCTTTCCAGTCGAACTCAGCTTGTTTCAGATGCCGCCCGATGAACTCCGGCAAGTGGTCACCACCATGGAGCTCGACGAGGGCGGTCTTGCTGCTTCGCTGACCACCCTGCGGCCTGTCTGGGAAGGACAGCTCGAGGCACTTCGTAATCGACTTTCGACCCTCGAGGCCGGGCAGTTGCAATACATCCGCCCGTGGGGCGAGGCTCAGGAGAAATCGGAAACCTGGGCTGAACAGGCCGTACGGTTGTTGTCCGAGTGGGTGGGTGGCGAGTCGCCTGCCCGAATCGTTATTCAGGATTCAAGCCAGGATTCCCGGGCGGGCACTGTTCAAGGCGAGAGTCGTTTCGAGTTTGGGGAGCGTGAGTATTACTTTTCTCGACTCGGCCTAGAAGAGGCCAGAACCACTGAGCAGCTCATGACAAAACTCTGCGATCAACTCGGCAGCGAGGTCCCAAGACATGAGACTGCGAGCGACCTGATCCACGACTTAGTAATTGGCGATGCGCCAGCCGCCGACAGCCGGCAGTTTCGGATTGCCTGGAGTACTAGCGAGTCAGCAACTACAGCTTTCCTTGCAGTACGAAACCCACCTGAGCCACCTGTCTTGCCAGAGAATCCCAGATCAGTTCTTGAGGATTGGTGCGGCGCCGATCACGTGATAGTGCTGAACTGCGACCGTGATGAACAGATTCTTTCGAGCAGCGGCAGGCTGGCAGTCATTGAAGTTGAGAGCGCGACAGACCTCCTTGGGCTGAATACTCAAGCAGTGCTCAGCCAACTCGTGAACGGCCACGGGGCTATGACCGTCTCACCTGGTCCGAGCGGCTTTGTCGCTGACAGCTTGGTGAGCTTTTCTCAGGAGGATTCTGCTCAGAGTCTTCAGTTGCGAGTCATCGTAGAACGACTTGATGAGGCCGTAGTGGTCTATATCGGTAGCCAGGATTTGGGGCCGTCATGAGATTACGCATGAAGCATCTCATTCGACTCTGCCGAGAAACAGCCAGCTTTGCTCTCGTCAACCGAGTCTGGTGGTTCATCCCCCTGATGGCACTGCTCGGCCTGATTGGTCTTGCCGTAGCCACAACACAAGCTGTGGTTCCCGTAGCTGTCTACACGTTGTTCTAGACCATGCATTCCGACGCTCCAAGAGAAGGAAACGCCTAATGGCACAAGAGGTCTGGACCCAAAATGAGCTCACGCTCAAGGAGCGAACCTACGGCGTCAAGAGTCGACTCCGCAGGTTCCGCTGGGAATACCCTGCAGGTAAGCCACTACGGCGCTGGTTCCCCCGTAGTTTCTTTACTGACCCTCTCGCCCTTGTTGATATCTGTTCTCCTTGGGAGGTTGCTTGGGTGACTCGCTATATGGCCACCGAGTTCACTGGGTCAGGCGCAGTAGTGGAGCTTGGACCATTTCTTGGTGATATCACCGTTGGGATTTTGAAAGGCCTCAGACAAAATTCGACTGTTCATTCAGCAACAATTGACAGCTATGACTTGTTCATCTTCGAAGACATCGAAGACCGAACAGCCGAGTTGCCACTGAGTGGTCGATTCCACAATGGGGAGTCGTTCTTGCCGCTCTATAAGGGCCGTCTGGGTCAGGACCGGGGCCTTGTTACTGCACACCAAGGCGACGTGTCAGAAGAGTCATGGTCACCGGACCGCCCCATTGAATTCTTGTTCAACGATGTTGCCAAAACCTGGGACATCTGGAATCACCTCAAGTCCACTTTCTACCGTTCACTACAAGTTGGAGGAACAGTGGTCGAGCAAGACTGGGCTCACGCTTGTACCCCCTGGCTTCACCTGTGGCATCACCGTTACCGCGAGCACTTTCTGGTGCTGGATCAGGTTCCGCACTCAGGGTCGGTTCCGTTTCGCCTCCTCACCCCGCTGCCCCAAAGTGCGTTCGAGCCGGACCATTTCTCGGACTATTCCGAAGAGCAGGTTTCGGATGCATTCGATTGGGCTGCAGCGCTCGTTGATTCCATCCGCCAAAGAAATGTTCGCGGCGCGTACGTGCACCTGTACACCCTGCATGGCGACTTGGACCGGGCAAGTCGCCTGTGTATTGAAGAACTTGTCGGGGTTTCATCAGACAACGAACTGGTGCAAGTTGCCCTGCCCGAATTGGCAATCAGGCTCAACAACAGAGCGGCTCAAGAAGAAGCCGATCAGCAGGGTCCCAGCAATAAGTAGTTGGGATGACGTTGTAGCTAGAAACCTGAGCTGGGAACTATCCGCAGCCGTTGGCTGAGGCGTTGACGGCTAGGCCCGTCTCGATAGCTGAACGGAACTCTGCATCCTTGGCTAGCGGCAGCTGTGCAAGCAACGGGACAGCAGGATCCACCTGGGCCGCAGCAGCTTGTTCCACCAGTTCTGCTGATGCGGCAGTCAGAGCCTGACGAACCCCCAATTGATCAGCAGGAAGTTGCCCAGCTAGGAGCAAAAGAAACTCCCGTGAGAGCTCGATGACCTTGGTTGTTTCGTCAGGGCTCGAGGCTTTCAGCACTCCAAGCCTTGAGGACCAGACTCCCAAATCACACGGATTGTTAGCAGCCTCGTTGAGCGCGGCACGCGCAGACTCTAGGGTCTCTTCGCTAGTTGGCGAGGGAGTAGCTGCGGGCACTGCAGGCCGACTCGCCCGTCGAGAAGGCGGCAGACTTGGCGCCTTGATTGCGGGTGCGATGTCAGTCCAGATCCGCTCCGCAACAATACGGGCACCTTCTTCATTGGTATGGCCCCCGTCGATGTAGACATCCTCGCGTCCGTCTAGGGCATCACTGATGTTGACAGTCGGATCCGAAATATTGTCGTTGGCCCACTCTTCGGCTTGGCCTGCCATGACGGGTTGCCAAAAGAAGATCGGCTTGACTCCGTATTCCTCGGCAAGCTGGGTGGTCAAGAAACGTCCCCGTTCGTACACATCAACGGCTCGCTGCGCGTCCTGTTCTGTCTTGACATAGCTCTCGCCCAAGTCCTCTTCTTTGCTGCCATCTTGATGAACAGCAGCACCCCCCTGAACAGAAGCACTCCCCTGAACAGAAGCACTCCCATGAACAGCGGCCTCAGATGCCCCCACTGGCGTATCGAACTGCCCTTTCAGTACTCGAACAAGCTGTTGGATAGCAGAGTGGTCGAGATACGCCTGCCAGGCGAGCTTGGCCTTAGACGGCGGTGCTGGAGGCGGCTCGTCTGGTGCAAACTCCTCCGAAATTCCTCCGCTTATCTTTTCTGCATACTGATCTGCCAGAGTGTGGGTTGGCACCCCTTTGGCCCCGAGGGTCTGTGCGTTAATCTCATTTGCCCCGTCATAGAAGATGGCCACATCAGGGGCTGGTTCTGCTGCTAAGAGCTGTTCAAACAGAATCATCTCTTGAAAATGTGTCCAGCCACGTTGCCCGTAGTTCACAACCCGAATTGGAGTACCCGCATCCTCGGCAATCCGACCAAGGTATGAGGCAATGGTGTACCCATCTCGTTGGCCTTCTCCCCAAGTGGTAGACCCGCCAAACATCCAAACCACAGGCGCATCTTTGGGAAGATCCGCTGGCGCATAAGAAGTTCGCGACCACCCCTCGATGTTGACATACGTACCCTCAAATGCTCTCGGACGAGACTCGGTAAACGGCCAGTAGGAAGAGGGCGTGGTTTGGATCTCTCGGAAGTAGTCCTCGGCCCACGGATAGGCCTGCATCGCCGGCATACCTGCACGAACATCTGCAACCGTGTTCGTATTTCCAGTGAAGTTCACGCGATCAACAATCTGAGCGGCCGGGGAGCCTGGCCCAGAGATCTGATCCCAAGCGAGACCAACACCTAGGTCTGCAAGCAACAACAAGGTGACGGCGCCTACCGCCATGACGGCACCACGGCCCAAACCGCGCATGCCGCTTGGCTGACTAGCGAGCCCCCCGGACTTACTGCCACGAGAGGTGCTGCCGTTTTCAAGACCGTAGGTTGCTGTTGCGAGGAAGTTGGAGTCTTCGCTACTCGCTGCAGGTTGCCAACCATTTCCCTTGCGACTGCGAGGCGTGAGTGGGTCGCGGCGGAACAACCGAGTCACCCATCCGGCAGAGACCAGCAGTAACCCAATTCCTAGACTTGCAATGAGCCCGACAGTGCTGGCAATCCATGCCCCAAACCGAGCAAGGTACCGATCTACTGGTACGCCCAACAGGACCAGCACCAAGGTGATCCCCGCAATGACCCAGAGAACTCTTGCTCGGGAAGACTCGCCGAAGAGAAAAAACAACAGTCCGATGGCGAGGGGCGCCAGAACGGGAACGAAGTGTTGCCAAGCCCATCTGGTGGGTGATTGAGTCTCTTCCACCCGTCCTCCTCCTTACTGTGAGCCCGCACCCGAACAGGACTACTACTCTACCAGCCATGTTTGTTTTAGGGATCAGCGGGCTGTACCACGACTCAGCTGCCGCAGTCCTGCGCGACGGTGAGATTGTG